>JAEXPL010000346.1 GCA_023446865.1 Verrucomicrobiota bacterium
TTCGTGCGCATCGCGGCGAGGAGCTTCACCTTCTTGAGGCTCTCGTAGTCGCCCTCGACGCGGTTCAGTTCCTTCTGCTCCTTCTCGATCAGTTCCTCGCCGTCGACCGCCTGCACGTTGACGGTGATCGCGTACTCGCGGAAGCCGAGCTTGGTCAGCAGATACGCGAGACTCGGCCGCGTGCGCTTCGGCAGGGACTTCAGGACGAGCATCCCGTGGTAGTAGCCATCGAGGTAGAACCCGGTGTCGGGCTTTTCGAGCGGCCGGCCTTCGCCGAGCCAGCAGTTTTCCTGAAGCGATTTCTCCGGATCGAAGAACTCCAGCGGATCGGCCACCCGCTGCTCGGGCAGGGACGGGTTCAGGAATTCGAGATAGTGGAGGAAATGGTCGGCGTCGGTCATCGGGCGGACCTGCCCGCCGCTGCCCGAGAAGAGCGCCTGGATGAACTGCCCGGTCTGTTTGAACTGCTCACTGTATGCACTCAGCAGGGCGGAATTGGTGAGCCGGCCGGCGCTCTGGCCGAGGATCTCGGCATCGACCGGGATCGTGAAATACAGGCGGAGCCGTTCCCGCCGCAGGGTGCCGTCCTCCATCATGCGCGAGTAGCGCACGTAGCGCTCGTTGCGTTGGCGCGTGCTCCACTCGTTGGTGGAGTGCCGGATCGTGTCCTCCCGGTAGCGGTGCAATGCGCGCCGGTAGTCGGAGTCGGTCGTCCATTGCACCTGGAGGCGCCACTCCGGTTTGAGGACGGAGAGCAACGCGACTAGGTCGGACTCGAACGCGTTGTGATGGACCGGATCGGCGTGTTCCAGATCGGGGGCGATCACTTCGAACCCGCGCGACACGAAGCCGCCGCGGTGCAGCCCCTCGAACACGATCATGTTCTCACCGAAGAAACCGTCGACGGGTTCGACACGCATGGCTCAGGCCTCCCCGCCCTCCGCGAGAGCGTCCTCCAACATTTCCTCCGTGCTCGCGAGCTGCTCCTGCAACCGCTCGTAGTCGCGCTGGGCGACCACCGGTTGTTCTTCCTCCGCCGTGGCCGGCGTGGTGACAGAGCGCGAGACGCTTACGGCCGGCGCCGGCTTCGCGGATCCGGCCAGGACGCCGGAGCCCGCGGGTTGGGGCGCACGGCGGCGAGCGGCAGCCCTAGCGACCAGCGCGACCGCGTCCACGGCACTGGTGCGCGACGTGAACGGATTGGCCGGGCGCCGCGCTCGCGGCCCGAACGCGAACTGAAGAAGCCCGGCCTCGACGAGGGCAGACTCGAAGAAGTCCGTGTCGTAGTGCTCGGGCTTGTTGTTCTTCAGCGTGAAGACGTACGTCACCGACAAGCCGCACAGGACGATGCCGACTAGCAGACAGAGGAGCAGCGAGACCCCGAGCACGCCCCAGAGGAGGATTACCATCATAATGGTAACGCCGCCGGAACCGAGGAGGTACCAGCCCGAGTTCCCGGTCATGCCGAGGAACTCGCCCGACGATTGTGCGCCCTGGTTGGCGTCGTGTTCGTTGAGGTGCTGGGAAGGCATGGTTTGGTGCGCGGTGGCGGATCAGAACGACCCGACGTTCGAAGCTTCCATGCCCATGCTGCTCCACATCGTGCGGACGATGGCGAAGGCCAGGCCGCAGATCATCGCGCCGGCGAACGCCCACTTCGCGATGGACTGACGGCCCATCATCATCGCGACACCGGCGGCGACGATGCCGACCGCGGCTAGCACACCGCTCAGGTACATGATGATCGCGTTGCCGGCCTCGGTCGCGGAGCGCAGGTCCGTCGCCTGCGCGTGGGCGAGTGTCGGCACCACCAACGCCGCGAGGAATGCGAGCGCGAGCTTGCGGCGGTTGGTCGGTTCGGTGGATTGCGGACGGTGTTCCGAGCCGAGGTGCAGCGCCTTCATCAGCATCGCCGCACCGAGCGTCAGCGCCACGTAGTGCGCCGCCAGGATCAGGGTGGTTGTCATGATTCTCTCCTCCATTGCTCCGGCGCTTTTGGTGGCCGATTCCCGCGCTGCTCGTCGCCTCCCCATCCGGTTGGCCCACGAATCGCACGCCGTACGAGAAAACGGTTCGGCGACCGCCCTTCAATGGCCCGCGCCTACCGAAAAAAGGGTAGGTTGGTTTGCGGGGTTTTTACGGAGGGTTGGATACGGAGAAGAGTACGGCGGCGGCAGGAGGGCTAGACTCACCGAGCATCGCGGATGTACTCATTACCGCCTTGCGGCTCTGCCAGAAAACTCGGGGTCGATGGCCGGTCAGCACGGGTTCGAATCCTCTACGGGATCACCCTTGCAGCGAGTTGTCCGCCAACCTAAACCCGTGCTTGTGCGACAAGGAACGATGTTATTGCTGTCGATCGTGGCGCTTCGGGTGCTTTTCGGGCTACAGCCCCTACAGGCGAGAACTGACCATCTGGTCCCTGTTGATAGTGGCGCCAATTTCATCGACCATCCCACGAAACGAGAGTCCTACAGATCGGCCGTCTTCCGCCATTTGTCGAAGGACGGCGAAGGCGATGATGTTCTGGTGGTGATTCTTCCTTCGTTCCACGAGGAGCAACTCCTTTCGGTCGGAAAATGTGAGTCTGGATACCGACTACTGCTGAGGAAGCCCCGAGAGCAGATCTGGTCTAGCGAGAAGCCGATTGCTCAGATTGAGGTCAGTGAGAAGTCCGTTCCCCTTGAGAGGGTGTTGGCGGAGAGAGTAATTTCAGTTCTCAAGATGGCGCTCCGGAACACCGCTCCGGCTTCCGAGGAGGACGGTGTCCTGGATGGCGTAAGGTACATTTTCTTCGGCCCGAATCAGGATGGACGCGGGGCGCCGCCGATGATCGGCCAGTGCCACTCCCCACGCGCGGACGCTGAACTCGGAAACCTCGTGAAGATGGTGGATCTGCTTGTCCGGTATGTTGAGTTGCCTTCGGCGTTTCGTGATCTGAAGACCACGGATGAGCGAAAGCATTGGCTCGACCAGGTCGTCGACGGGAAGATCGTGACCAGTTGGCCAGTGGTTCTCGATGAGAACCGTCGCCCACGATACGATCCGTTTCTTTGGGATCCCCTCGGGGCTCTTTCGAGAGCGGCGGGTCGGGCGATGAAGCCGAAGCAGGGTGACTCCGAATAGCGGACTCGGAATACGTTTCCGTGTGGTCGACGCCGTGTCGGTAGTTGACGGTCTGTTGGGAGACTCGTATTCAGAAGAATAACGATCTAGTCGCCACGACCAACAGCCCCTGCTGCCCCCCACATTTATGCGACCACCGGCCCCCGGCGCGCCAGCCCGCGCCGGGGGCTTCTCGTTGCCGGCTACTACTGTGGCTTCAGGGGCAGCACCAGTTGGCTGGCGCGCGGGACGAGCGTCGGCAGCGGACGGGCGAACTGGATCGCGGTGACGACGGTGTCGTTCTCTCGCTCGCGTTCCTTGGCGAAATCCGGGAAGGCGCGGACCAGCGCGAGAGTCGGGCCACCGATGGCGGCCAGAAGCGGCCCCAGGTTGAGACCGCGGAGCGAGACGAGCCAATCGCCGATCTCGATTTCAATCGTGTTGGACTTCTCGCGCTCCCAGCGGGCTTCGCTGAAATGGGTCCAAGGGAGGACGCGGCAGATGTGCAGCCCGTCATCGAACGTGACGTGGCTTGGACGGTCGGTCGTTTCGAAGTGAAGCTTGGGCTTCCACAGGGTGTTTGGTGGGTTCATACGGTGCGTTGCTCACCGTGGCGTTGCTGGTACTGCCGCTGCTGGTTTTGGGCGGCGAGCCAGGCGGCCTG
>JAEXPL010000411.1 GCA_023446865.1 Verrucomicrobiota bacterium
ACCCAACTCAATCCGCAGCCCCGCACCTGCGCCGAACGCCTGCGTTCGCTCCCACCTCCATCCTCACTCTCGTCCTCGACGGCGTTGCGGCAACGCCGTCCACCCGCCAGCGCATCGCCCCAGTCTGTAGCGGAACGAGTGAGCGTTTCGCTCCCCGCCCGCGATCAGCGGGCGCCGATCTCCACCGTCCCGACGGCGATCAGCCGGAGGACTTCTCAAAGAATCCGCCCCTTGGCGGATTCCATCAGTGGTTCCCCACTCCGAAACCCCGCTCACTCCGCCCGACTCTGACGCAGTCCGCAGGGCGATGTCCTGCCAGCCGATCGCCCCTTCGCCTCCGGCATTGCCTGCCCGATCTCGGGCCCTTGTGCTTTCGGGCCATGTCGAAGCTCGACTCCCTGCGCGCCGCTCTCGCCCACTCGCCCGACAACGTCCCGCTCCTGCTCGTCTTCGGCGACGCATGTCTGGAAGAGTTCGCGGCCGACGAGGCCCGCACGACCTTCGAAACCGCGCTCCGCCTCGACCCGGCCAATCCCGCCGCCGCGCTCGGTCTCGCCCGCGCCCTCCACCTGCTCGGCCGCGCCTCCGAGGCCATCCTGCGCACCGAGGCGCTCGTCGCCGCCCACCCGCGCCACGCCGCCGCCCACCTCTGGCTCGCCCGCTGGCTGCTCGACGATGGCAACCCGGCCGCCGCCCGCACGGCCTACCAGAAAGCGCTCGCCCTCGACCCCGCGGCGCGCGACGAGGCGCTGGAGCAGACGCTCGGCGGCGCCGCCGCTCCGACTTCCGCCGCCGGCACGAAACAGATCCCGCTCACCGCCCAGGGCGCCCAGCCCGCCGAGCCCGCCACCTCCGAAAGCGACGACGAACCCGGCGACCTCGAGCGCGTGGCCGAGTACGAGCTTCCCACCGACGTCGAGCGCCCCTCGCTCACGTTCGCCGATGTCGGCGGCATGGACGCCGTAAAGGAGCAGGTGCGGATGAAGATCCTCTTCCCGCTCCAGCACCCCGAGCTCTTCAAGGCCTACGGCAAGACCGCCGGCGGCGGCGTGCTGCTCTACGGCCCGCCCGGCTGCGGCAAGACGCTCATCAGCCGCGCGGTCGCCGGCGAGATCAAGGCGCGGTTCCTCTCGGTCGGCATCCACCAGGTGATCGACATGTGGCTGGGCAAGAGCGAACAGAACCTGCACGCGCTCTTCGAATACGCCCGCCGCAACGCCCCCGCCGTGCTCTTCTTCGACGAGGTCGACGCCCTCGCCGCCAACCGCACCGACCTGCGCGCCAGCGCCGGCCGCACGCTCATCAACCAGTTCCTCGCCGAGTTCGACGGCACCAACGGCGCCAACGACGGCGTGCTCGTGCTCGGCGCCACCAACGCGCCCTGGCACCTCGACCCCGCGTTCCTGCGCCCCGGCCGCTTCGACCGCGTGCTCTTCGTGCCCCCGCCCGACGAGCCGGCCCGCGCCGCCATCGCCGGCGTGCTCGCGCGCGGCAAACCCGTGGAGAAGTTCGACCCCGCCGCACTCGCCAAACGCACCAAGGATTTCTCCGGCGCCGACCTGCGCGCCGTCTTCGAGCAGGCCTCCGAGCGCGCCCTCGCCGAGGCGATGAAGCGCGGCAAGGTCGTGCCGCTCACCACGGACGAGCTCGTGCGCGCCGCCAAGGACGTGAAGCCCTCCACCCGCGCCTGGTTCGAGAGCGCCCGCAACCACGCCCTCTACGCCAACCAGAGCGGCTTCTACGACGACGTCCTCGTCCACCTCGGCCTGAAGAAATGAACGACCCCGCCTCCCCCCACGCCGAGTTCCAGCGCGGCTGCCAGCTCTACGAACTGCGCCGCTACGACGACGCCGCGGCGGCCTTCCAACGCGTGCTCGCGCAGGACCCGCAACACGCATGGGCCCTGCACCAGCTTGCGCGCGTGCATTGGCGGCAGGACCGCGAGGCCGAGGCGCTGCCGCTGGTCCGCCAAGCGATCGGCCTCGAGCCCGACGAGGCCGCCCATCAGGTCCTCCACGCCCACGTTCTGGTGGGCCAGGACAAGCACGACGAGGCCCTCCGCGCCGCCGACGAGGCCGTGCGCCTCGATCCCGACGATCCCGGCGGGTTCGCCGCCCGCGCCACCGTGCACAACGCACAGGCCCGTTGGCGCGAAGCCGAGGAGGCCGCCCGCCAGGCCCTCGCGCTCGATCCCGACTTCGACCTCGCCCACCACCACCTCGCGCACGCGCTGCGCCAGCAGGGCCGGGGTGCCGAGCAGGCGGAGGCCGTGCAAAGCCAGTTGCGGCGGAACCCCGACGATCCGCTCGCCCACGCCAACGCCGGCTGGGCCGCCCTCGAACGCGGCGAGGTGAGCAAGGCGCAGGAACATTTCGCGGAGGCGCTACGGCTCAGTCCGGAATTCGAGTGGGCGCGCGAGGGCCTCGTGCAGTCGTATCGCGCCCGTTCGCCGCTCTACCGCGGCTACCTCGCGTACTCGTTCTGGATGTCGAAGCGAGGCGCCGGCCAGCAATGGGCAATCCTTGTCGGCCTCTACCTCGGCGCACGTTTCGCCCGCACCGTCTTCACCGGCCAATGGCGCTGGCTCGGCTTGGTCGTGGGCATCGGCTACTTCGTGTTCGCCTTCTGGGTGTGGGTCGCCCGTGGCATCGGCAACCTGCTGCTGCTCACCGACCGTTTCGGCCGACTCGTGCTTCGGCGCCATGAGAAACTGGAGGCGCTCGCCATCGGCGCAGGCGCCTTCGGCGGCATCGCCCTCGCCGCCGCCGGCCTCGGTCTGCACAACAGCAACTGGCTCCTCGCCGGCATCCTGCTGGTGCTGTCCTGCATCCCGCTCGCGTGCACCTTCGACAACCAACGAGTGCTCGGTCGCTGGCTTTTCGGCTCGATCGCGACGTTCGCCTGGCTCGTGGGCCTCGCCACCGTTGTCATCGGGAGCGGAATCATCTCCGAAAACGCCTGGTTGACCCGGACGGTCGACGTTCTGCTCACACCGGCGCTGATCGCTTGCGGCCTGACCTCGTGGATCGGCAATGTCGGCGCGCTGCGGCAAAGTCGGTAGAAGGTTCTCCACAAGGCCCGTGGTCACGCCAACCGCTCCGGCTCCCGTCTGTCGCCACCGGTCGGAGACCGGTCCTACTTTCCGCCGATTCACCCCGTAGGTCCAGTCTCCGACTGGACTCGCTCAACTCGGGTCGGCTCTCGCGTGCGCGAAACAAAAAGCCGGCGGGCCACACAGGGCCGCCGGCTATCGAAATGGCGTGAGACAGCGTCTGCGCTCAGGCGAAGCCGAGAGCCGACCGGACAAGCGAACGAACGCCTCAGTTCACGCCAACGGCGGTTCGACGCTCGACTCTCGACGCTCGACTCTCGTCGGCTTCCTTAGCCCTTGATCCACGGCTGGCCGGCGGGCAGCACCTCGCGGCCGAAGAGGTCGTTGAGGATGATGCGGGCCATCATGTACCAGGCGGCGAGCGCGCAGGCCATCAGCTCGTAGCCGGCGATCTTCGTCACCGTCGGGGCCAGTTCCTCGGAGCAGAAATGGCCGACATCGAGCAGGATGAAGCCGATCAGAAGCAGCGTGAAGGTCCACGCCATCGCGCCGTGCACGCGCATCGAGCCGACCCAGAGGATCACGGTGAAGAGCGTCCACCCGACGAGGAACCAGCCCACGTCGTGGTGCGAGGCCTTGAAGATGCCGAAGTGGTTGCCGAGCAGCATGAGCGCGAGGCTGATCCAGAACGCGCCATACGAAGTGAAGGCGCAGTAGCCGAAGTTGTTGCCCGCGGATTTCTCCTGGAGGCCCGCGATCAGCTGCGCGGCGCCGCCGAAGACGATGCCGAGCCAGACGACCGGCCCGAGGCCGGCCCAGCCC
>JAEXPL010000478.1 GCA_023446865.1 Verrucomicrobiota bacterium
TGAAGTCCTCGTGGCTCTTGATGTGGTCGATCAGCCACTGCTGGTAGGCGGCGAGCTTGAAGAAGTAGTTCGACTCGGTGATCTCGACGACCTCGCCGAAGATCTCCGGCCACTTGCCGTCGGGGCCACGGTCCTTCTCCTGGAGAAACTGCTCCTGGCGCGCGCTGTAGAAGCCCTTGTACTCGGCCTTGTAGATCTCGCCCTTGTCGAAGAGCTGCTGGAGCAGGCGGCGGACAACGTCCTTGTGGCGCAGTTGCGTGGTGCGGATGAAATCGTCGTTGGAAATCTCCAGCTTCGAGCAGAGCGCTTGGAACTCCGCCGAGGTGTCGTCGCAGAACTTCTGCGGGTCGATGCCCTTGGCGCGCGCGCTCTGCTGCACCTTCTGGCCGTGCTCGTCGGTGCCGGTGAGGAAGTACACATCATCGCCCATCAGCCGCCGAAAACGGGCGACGACGTCCGTCAGCACCTTCTCGTAGGCGTGGCCCAGGTGCGGCGAACCGTTCACGTAATCGATGGCGGTCGTGATGTAGAACTTGCTCATGAAGGGGCGTAAGGTGCCCGCACGGGGCGCAAACGGCCAAGAAAAAACGCGGAGCCGCCCGGCCGGTCCCTCAGCCCTGCGGCCGAGTGGCAAGTTCCAGCCGCTGCAGATACGCCAACGCCTGCTCGCGACCTTCCCCGCACATCTCGGCGCACGGCGCGAGCGAGGCGCACACCGCGGGGCGCCGCACATCGCCGAAGAGCCGGCAGCGCAGTTGCTCGTCGAGATGCGGGCAGGCCACGCCCGCCGGCTTGCCCAGCGGCAGGTCGGGCAACGGCGACGAGATCGAGGGGGCGATGCAGCACGCCCCGCAACCGGCACGGCAGTCCATGCCGCATCGTCGGTCCACGGCGCCGCGCCGCAAGTCCCGTTTCGCCGCGCCCGCCCTCGGCGTCGCCCCGGCACAAAAGAAAACCGCCGGCTCGAGGCCGGCGGTCGCAAAGGAAAAGAATCTGCGGCCTTGCTCAGCCGAGGACTTCCTCGGGCCTGAAGAAGCGCGCGATCTCGGCGTTGGCGCTCTCCACGCTGTCGGAGGCGTGGGCGATGTTGACGCGGTTGCAGGTGCCCAGATCGCCACGGATCGTGCCCTTCGGGGCCTTGCGCGAATCGGTCGGCCCGAGGAGTTCGCGAACCTTCGGAATCACGTTCTCGCCGGCGAGCACCAGCACGAGCACGGGCGCCTGGCCCATGAACTCCTCGAGCGGCGGATAGTACGGCTGGTCGACCAGATGACTGTAGTGTTGCCGGAGGATCTCCTTGTTCAGGCGCACCAGCTTGGCCGCCACGATGGAGAAGCCGGCCGCTTCGAAACGGCCAATGACCTGCCCGGCGTGCTTCTTCTGCATGCAATCGGGCTTCAGGATGACGAGGGTTTTCTGCATTTGGGTTTGTCGAGTTGCGACATGGCATGGCCCGGGGAAATCGACGCCGCGAGCGGAAAAGGAACCGCGAGGACCGCCCAAAAAAGAAACCTGGATTTTGGGCTCCCCCGGGTAAACCCAGCCATGAGAACCCCGGGAGACGCCCAAAATCCAGGAAAGTGAGGCTCCGGCACGTCTGAACCCACCAAATCGGGCTCCCGAACCAAAGCGCGTCAAGAATAACCTATCGCCGTCCGACCGCGTATCCGCGTTACTGCCTACACCGGCTGAGCTGCACTCCCTATCCATCCCCGGGAAAACACCCTACCCCAATGGTCAGTCCGCCGCCGCCGCTCGCAAAGCCTCCACCAGCCCGCCGAACGCGAAGCCATAACCATGGTCCAACAGCGAACGCGGCACTGCGCGCTGGCTCGCCAATACCGTCTCGCAGCCCATCTCCCCCAACGCCAGCCGCACCGCCCAGGCTGGCGACCTGACCACCGCGGGCCGGCGCAGCACCCGGCCCAGCGCAGCGGCGAAATCCGCGTTGCGCATCGGCTCCGGAGCCACCGCGTTCACCGGGCCCGCGAACCGGGCGTCGCGCGCCACTGTGTCGACCACCCGGCATAATTCGTCGCGGCCGATCCAGCTCAGCCACTGCCGACCGTCGCCCACTGGCCCACCCAAACCAGCCCGGAACACCGGAAGCATCTTCGCCAACGCTCCTCCGCCCGCCTCGAGCACCACACCGAGGCGCAACCGCACCACCCGCACGCCGGCCGCTTCCGCCGGCCGGGTCGCCTGCTCCCAATCGGCGCACAGTGTCGCCAAGAACCCACTCCCCTGCAGCGAACTCTCGTCGAGCACCGCGTCGCCCGCATCGCCGTAGTAGCCCACCGCCGAGGCGTTGATCCACACCTGCGGCCGCCACGCCGCCGCGTCGATAGCCGCCGCCAGCGTCGTCGTCGCCTGCAAGCGGCTCTCACGCAGCCGACGCTTGCGCTCCGGGGTCCACCGCCCGCCCGCGATGTTCTCACCCGCCAAGTTGACGAGAACATCGCATCCCGCGAGGCGCGTGGCGTCGATGTGCCCGGTGACCGGGTCCCATTCGACTTCGCCGGCCGCGCGTGGCGGCCGCCGCACCAAGCGCACAACCTCCGTGCCCCCAACGGCCCAGTACCGCTGGAGCGCCGTGCCTACGCGGCCAGAACCACCTGCCAAGACCACGCGCATCACGCCCCTCCCTTCCGCCCGCCGGCCCGGCCCTGCTGCCAGTCGGCAAGAGCCCTGAGCGCCCGTTCACGTCCGACTTTTGGATCGACGAGAGGGAACGGATAATCGGCACCAAGCCGGACTCCGGCGGCCTCCAGTTCGAGCGGTTCCGCCTCCCAGGGCCGATGGATCCGCGCCGCCGGAAGTCGCGCGAGCTCCGGCACCCACCGCCGCACATAGTGGCCGTCGGGATCGAACTTCTCGCCCTGCAGCACCGGATTGAAGATGCGGAAGAATGGCGCGGCGTCGGCGCCGCAGCCCGCGCTCCACTGCCAGCCGAGCGTGTTGTTCGCAAGGTCGGCGTCGACCAACGTGTCCCAGAACCACGCCGCGCCGTCGCCCCAAGGTTGCAGGAACTGCTTCACGAAGAGCGACGCCACGATCATCCGCACGCGGTTGTGCATCCAGCCGGTGCGCCAGAGCTGCCGCATCCCGGCATCGACAATCGGATACCCGGTGCGGCCCTCGCGCCAAGCCCGCTGCAACGCCTCGTCGCGCCGCCAGGGGAAGCTGGCATACTCGGCGCGCAGCGGTTCCGTCGGCGTCGAGGGGTAATGCCACAGCAGATGATGCGCGAACTCCCGCCAGCCCACCTCGTCGAGAAACACCTGCGCGCCCCGGCTACGCGGCATCACACCTGACTCGCGCGACGCCGCCTCGACCGCCGCCCAGATCTGCCGCGGGGTGAGTTCGCCAAAATGCAACGCCGCCGAAAGCCGAGAGGTGCCGTCGAGGCCGGGCCGGTCGCGGTCCGTGTCGTAGCGGTCCATCGCGCGCGTGACGAACTCCGCCAACCGCCGCCGGGCCCCACTCTCGCCCGGCTCGCCGCTCTGCGCGAACTCCGCGGCCCAGCCGCGGCGCGGCCGCAACGCCCCACCATCGAGCGCATCACCCCGGGGCCAGCGCACGGGGGCCGGCAGCATCTTCGGGCCCGCACTTGAGACGGGCGCCGGAATCGCACGATTCCGGGAGTGGCGCCAGAACGGTGTGAATACCTGGAACGGCCGCCCGCTCTGGTTGCGCACTTCCGCCGGATCGAAGAGCAACTGCCCGCCGCCGACCGCCACCGTGACGCCGTCGCTCTCCAGCGCCCGTCGCAGAGCGTCGTCGCGCACGGCCGCCTCCGGCCCAAAGACGCGGTTCCAGCACACCATTCCTGCCCCGGCCTCGGACACCAGTTCGCGCAGTTGTTGCAGACGATCGCCGCGGCGCAGGACCAAACGCGAGCCACGCGACTCCAGATCCCGCTGGAGCGCCGCCAGCGAACCATGCAACCACCAACGGGCAGCGCCGCCCATCGGCCAGCGTCGGTCGGCGTTCTCGTCGAGGATGAAGACCGGCACAACCGGGCGACCGGATCTCGCCGCCATCTGGAGCGCCTCGTTGTCTGCCAGTCGCAGATCACGCTCAAAACACAGGAGTACCGGGCCTTCGGACATACCCGCAGCCAAGGCGACGGGGCAACGCTGTCAACCTGCCGCGACCGCCGTGCGAAACTCGCAACGAGTATCTTGCACCACTGGCACGGGCCGTGCAGTTTCCGACAACTTTTGATCACACGCCCGCCGCGCCTCCGCGGCACGCGCTCGAATTTTCTCCGGCATGCAACACGGTTTCTCCCAGCACCTAAGCCAACGCCAGACGCAGAACATGGTTCTGGCGCCGCAGCTGCGTCAGTCGCTGAAAATTCTGCAGGTGGCGGCGCTCGACCTGCGCGCCACCATCGCCGAGGAACTGCAGAACAATCCGGTGCTCGAAGAGCTGCCGATGGAGAACGTGTCGCTGGAAAAGAACCAGGTGGAGGCCGACGCGAGCGACTCCTCCGACCAGCGCGAGGAGATGACGTTCGACCGCGAATTCGAGGTGCTCGCCAAGATGGGCGAGGACTTCAACGAATCCTCCTTCGTCCAGCACGGCGACAGCGAAGCGTACACCTCGGAGGACGCCGAACGCCGCCAACATTTCTTCGACTCGCTCGTCGGCGAGCCCTCGCTCCAGGAGCATCTCATGGAGCAGGCCGAACTGGCCGACACCACACCGGCGATCCGCGAGTCCATCCGGTACCTCGTCGGCAGCCTCGACGACCGCGGCTTCCTCACCTCCTCTGTTTCCGACATCGCCCTGATGGCGAACGTCCCGCTCGAGACCGTGCAGGAGGCGAAGAAGCTGCTCAACGCCTTCGATCCCCTCGGTATCGGAGCGGTGGATCTGCCTGAGTGCCTCCTCATCCAGCTTCAGGCCAAGGGCCGGGGCGGCTCGATCGCGGCGCGGATCATTCGCGACCATTTCCAGCTTCTCACCCGGCGGCGCATGCCCGACATCGCCCGCAAGATGGGCTACCCGATCGAGGACATCCAGAACGCCCTCGGCGAGATCGGTCTGCTCGACCCCGCGCCGGGGCGGCGTTTCGCCGAGGACCACAACCGCGTTGTCGTGCCCGATGTCACCGTCGAGAAGGTCGGCGACGAGTGGACCATCATTCTCAACGACGACTACATCCCGCGCGTCCGCCTCAGCCGCGCGTACAAGGACATCATCGCCAAGGGCAAGCTCTCCGACCAGGACCGCGCCTACCTGCGCGAGAAGATGCGCGCCGGGAAGTTCCTCATCAATTCCATCGAGCAACGCCAGCGCACCATCGAGCGCATCACCCGCGAGATCCTCAAGGTCCAGCTGGCCTTCTTCGAGGAGGGCCTGCACAAGCTCCGCCCCCTGACGATGACGCAAATCGCCGACGCCGTGGGAGTCCACGAGACCACGGTGAGCCGCGCCATCGCCAACAAGTTCATCCGCACCCCGCACGGCGTGTTCCCGATGAAGTTCTTCTTCACCTCGGGCTACGAATCGCAGGACGGCGCCTCGATCTCCAACACCAGCGTGAAGGACATGATCAAGGCGCTGATCGAGGACGAGGACGTGGCCAAACCGCGCAGCGACCAGGAACTCGTCGGCATGCTTACCGGCCGCGGCATCCCGATTGCCCGCCGCACCGTCGCCAAGTATCGCGACGAACTCGGTATCCTTCCCAGCAATCTGCGCCGCCGGTACGATTGACAGCTCTCGGGCGGCTTCGCGAGAGAGGCGCACCTCCCGTGTACGTGGTTTCGCTCACTGTCCACGAGCTCGCAAACAACGAAGCCCGAGGCTTGGGCCTCGGGCTTCGTGCTAGAGTGAAACGTGTCGTCGCTCAGGCCGGCGGAATCGCCGTCGAAGCGATGTGCAGGTCCTTGAGCTGCTTGGCCGTCGGCACCGAGGGGCTCTGCGTCATGAGGCACTGGCCCTTCTGCGTCTTCGGGAATGCGATCACGTCGCGGATGCTCGGCGTGCCACAGAGGATCGTGACGAGGCGGTCGAGGCCGAGCGCGATGCCGCCATGCGGGGGCGCGCCGTACTTGAACGCGTTGAGCATGTAGCCGAAGCGGCTCTCGACCATGTCGACCGGGATCTTGAGGACGTCCTCGAACACCTTCTTCTGCAGCGCGGGCTGGTGGATGCGGATCGAGCCACCGCCGAGCTCCACGCCGTTGAGCACGATGTCGTAGTGCTGGCCGCGCACCGCGTGCGGGTTGCTGTCGAGCAGCGGAATATCCTCCTCGACGGGCGAGGTGAAGGGATGGTGCGTCGAGACGAAACGCTTCTCCTCCTCGTCGTAGCTCATCAGCGGAAAATCGATGACCCAGAGGAAGTTGAACTGGTCGGCCGGGATCGTGAGCACGCCACGCTTCTGGAGGAGCTGCGCGCAGTCGAGGCGGCAGCGGCCGAGGATCGCGCAGGCCTTCTCCCAACCGGCGGCGGCGAAGAACACGATGTCGCCGTCCTCGATGTTGAGGAGCTGCTTGAGCGCGGCCTTTTCGGCGTCGGTGAAGAACTTCACGATCGGCGATTTCCATTCGCCCTTCTCAGCCTTGATGAAGGCGAGGCCCTTGGCGCCGAGCGTCTTCGCGGTGTCCTCGAGCGCGGAGAGTTCGCCCTGGGTGATGTCGGCGAGTTTCTTGGCGTTGATCGCCTTGATCGCGCCGCCGTTCGCGACGGTGGACTGGAAGACCTTGAAGGCCGAGTTGCGGAACGTCTCGGTAAGGTCGACGAGCTCCATCGCGAAGCGCGTGTCCGGCTTGTCGACGCCGTAGCGGTTCATCGCCTCGGTGAACTTCATGCGCGGGAACGGCGTTGGGATGTCCATCCCCTTCACGTCCTTCCAGATCTTCTTCAGCAGGCCCTCGATGAGCGCGTAGATGTCCTCGCGGTCGATGAAGGAGGCCTCGATGTCGAGCTGGGTGAACTCCGGCTGGCGGTCGGCGCGGAGGTCCTCGTCGCGGAAGCACTTCGCGATCTGGAAGTATTTCTCGAAACCCGCGACCATCAGGATCTGCTTGAACTGCTGCGGCGACTGCGGGAGCGCGTAGCACTGGCCGGGGTTGACGCGCGACGGCACGAGGTACTCGCGGGCGCCCTCCGGAGTGCTCTTGAAGAGGATGGGCGTCTCGATCTCGAGGAAGCCCTGGCTGTCCATGAAATTGCGGATCGTGCGCGTGGTTGAGTAGCGCGTCAGGATGCCGTTCTTCATGCGCGGGCGGCGCAGATCGAGGTAACGGTACGTCAGGCGGAGGTCCTCGTTGACCTTGTCGCCGGCGGCGTCGTCGAGTGGGAATGGGGGCGTCTCGGAAAGATTGTGGACCGTAAGCGCGGTGACCTGCAGCTCGACCTCACCGGTCGGCAGGCTCTTGTTCATCATCTCGGCCGGGCGCAGCTCGACCTCACCGGAGAGCGTCACCACCGATTCCGGACGCAGATTCACCGCCAAGGCGCCGAGCTCCGCGCTCGTCTTCGGGTTGAGCTTCACTTGGGTCACGCCCGCGCGGTCGCGCAGGTCGATGAACAAGATGCCGCCGTGGTCGCGGATGGAGTCGACCCAGCCCGAAAGGGTCACGGACTTGCCGACATCGGCGCGGGTGATCTGGGCGCAGGAATGCGTACGCTTCATGGTGAGAGTCGGTGACGAAACGGCGCGCTCCAGCACTGGGCAATCCCAATCTGGCAGCGCAGGTTCCCCGGACGCGCAGTACGGGTGGGCTGTGCGCCAACCGCGATGGCCGCCGCCACTCTCCCAATCGATCGGCCGGCGCGCGGCGCCGGT
>JAEXPL010000363.1 GCA_023446865.1 Verrucomicrobiota bacterium
GGCGAGGGCGAGGGCGCCGAGAACGATGGCGGGCAGCCAGCCGCGGGCGGCGGGCCGCGGCGGGGCGGCGTCGCGCAGCCGTTCGGCGAAGAGGTAGCCGGCGAGGAGCGGGATGGCCCAGCCGTAACCGTAGAGCGGATTCATCCGCCATTCGAGGCTCTGCTGGCTCCAGACGAGGAGCCAGAGGGCGCCGAGCGCGACGGCGACGGTCATGAGGTCGGGTCGGCGGCGGAGGGCGGCGAGGGCGGAGGACATGGGGGAGGAACGCGGACGGAGAAGGATGAAGGCAGAACGAAGGAGGGAGGACGAGGGGCGGGAGGGTGGACGAGGGGGTGCTCGGAGACCGGCCGTGCGGGGCCTAGGCGGCGGGCTTGGCGTCGTTGTCGCCGTAGGCCTTGTAGTATTCCTTGTCGTAGGAACCGTAGCCTTCGTAGTCGTAGCTGAGGACGCGGGAGCGGGGCAGCTGGTTGAGGACGACGCCGAGGACGCGGGTGCCGGTGGCCTCGAATTTCGCGATGGTGCGCTTCACGATGTGGCGGCGGACGGTGCGGAACTTGGTGACGTAGACGACCTCGGCGGCGTGGCGGGCGAGCAGGAGCGCGTCGGGGAAGATCGAGGCCGGCGGGGTGTCGAGGATGACGATGTCGAAGGTGCGGGAGAGGCGGTCGAAGAGGGGCGAGGAGGCGAGGCGTTCGATGATCTCGGTGGGCTTTTTCACGGCGCCGCCGGCGGTGAGCAGGTGGAGGTTGGGGGAGAGCAGGCGGATGCCGAGGTCCTCCTCGTCGGCGGCGACGAGGTCGGGGAGGGTGTGGGTCTGGGCCCAGCGGAGGATGCCGCGATCGTTGGGGAGGCCGAAAAGGCGGTGGAGGGAGGGGCGGCGGAAATCGCAGTCGACGAGGAGCGTGCGCTTGCCGTGGGCGGCGAAGACAGCGGCGAGGTTGGAGGAGGTGACACTCTTGCCTTCGCTGGGAATGGAGCTGCTGACGAGCAGGACCTTGGGCAGGGGGATGTCGCTGCGCAGTTCGATCTCGCTGTAGAGGCCGCGATAGACCTCGGTGAGGGAGTCGTCGACGGCGTCGCGGAAGATGGTGGCGTGCTGGTTGGGCGGGATGTTCTTGAAGAGGCGCACGCCGGCAATGAGGTGCGAGCCGAGCTTTTCCTCGATGTCGTGGGCGGACTTGATGCGGGTGTCCAGAAAGCCGAAACCGAGGGGAAGGCCGAGGAGCAGGAGCAGGCCGAGGGCGGAGGCCTTGGCGGCGATCTGGCCGCGGGAGTTGTTGATGGGGGTGCTGGGGAAGTAGGCGCGGTCGAAGATCTTGATGTTGGTGTTCTCCATCTGCGCCGAGATGTTGGCGTCGTTGAGCCGGTTCATGATGGCGCGGTAGGTGTCCTGCTTGGTGCGGGCGGCCTGTTCGAGGAACTTGTAGTCGACGGAGATCTGGTCGAGGGCGCGGGCGTCGCTCTCGGCGGTGGTGAGCTCGGCCTTGAGCTTGGCGACGTATTCGGAGGCGAAGAGGGCGCGGCTGCGCAGGTCGGCGAGGGCGAGGTCGAGGTCGGCGGCGAGGCGGCGGCGGGCGTTGTCGAGGGCGAGGGCGTTGTCCTTCATCTTCGGATGCTCCTCGAGGTAGCGTTCCTCCAGCACGCGGCGGGCGGCGAGGAGCTGGTCGAGCTCGGTGCGGGTGGAGGAGATGGAGCCGAAGGAGTTGACGAAGGAGATCTCCTTGAGGTCGCGGCCGTCGCGCAGGTAGGTCTCGACCTTGTCGAGCTGGGCCTGGAGGTTGACGAGGTTGAGCTGGGCGGCGACGAGGGTCTCGCCGAGGGAGGCGACCTTCTTGAGGACGACGTTCTGGTTCTCGCCGAGGGCGGCCATGTTGAACTTGGCGCGGTACTGCTGGAGGCTGCGCTCGGCCTCCTCGACCTCCTTGCGGGTCTCCTCGGCCTGGTTGCGGAGGAAGACGATGGCGGAGTTGGTGCCGGTCATCGCCAGGTCGATGTTGAAATCGATGTACTTGCGGGCGTAGCGGTTGGCGTTGAGCTGGGCGGCTTCGGGGTCGCGGTGGGTGACGATGATGCGCATGATCGTCGTGTTCTTCTTGGCCTCGACATAAGCGCCGACGAGGGCATTGAGCGGGGGCGGCGGCTCGGAGGGACGGCTGGGATCGCGGTAGGGGCGCTGGATCTTCTCGACTTCCTCGGGGGTGAAGGACGCCAGCAGGGCTTCGCGGAAGGTCTGACTGCGGATCTGTTCGAGATGGACGTTGAGCTCGACATCGCGGGTGACGGTGGTGTCGACGACGGCCTGGACGGGCAGGACCTTGTTCTGGCGGGTCTCGAAGAGCAGCGAGGCCTCGGTGCGATAGACGATCTCCGGGGGAGGCTGGACGAGGATGAAGATGATGACGGCCGGCACGGCGACGGCGGCGCCGAGCCACCAGCGTTCGAGGAACATGCGCCAGAGGTCGCGCGGGTGGACGGAGAAGCCCACCGCGTCGGCGGGACGGGGGGACGAGGATTTGGCGGAGCGGCGCGGGGCTGGATTGGAAGAGGACACGGTGAAGAGGTTCCGATTGGGTGGAGGGTGGCGGTGGCGGGCGGCGCTCAGAAGAGGCGCTCGGGGACCCAGATGCGGTCGCTTGGGAAGATGGGGAACTCCTTGAGTGTGGAGGGGCCGGCGCCACGCCGGGTGAGCATGGCCTCGACGTTGATCTCGACGGTGGTCTCGCGACCGGTGGCATCGAGGCGGGTGATCTTCACGGCGTCGGAGCGGGCGGTGGGGAGGAAGCCGCCGGCGCGGGTGACGACATCGGTGATGTCGAGCACGCTCTTCTCGGGCGGGAAGGTCATCTTGCCCGGGCTGCGCACGGCGCCGAGGATGGAGATTTCGCGCACGGCGTAGGCTTGGACGTAGATGTTGATCATCGGTTTGCGCAGGATGCGCTGGTCGACGTAGAGCTTCTCGATGAGGCGCTCGGACTCGCGTACGCTGCGACCGGCGACGCCGAGATCGCCGACGAGGGCGAGGCGGATGCGTCCGTCGGTATCGATCTTCTGGGTGATCGAGAGGTCGCTCTCGCCGAAGACGGTGATCGCGATCTGGTCGCCGGCGACGAGCTTGTAGGCGGGATCGGTGGCCGGGGGCGTGGTCTCGCCGGCGGCCGGTTGCTGGGCGGCGGCTGTGAGAGTGCCGAGGAGCGCCACGAAGGAGAGGAGCAGGCGGAATGGGAGAGAGGACATGGCGAAAGGGAGAATCAGGAGTTGCCCAGCGGCAGAGCGCACTGCTGGAGGAGCCCGTCGGGGAGGCGGGCGATGTTGGGATCGCGATGGACGAGGATGGCGCCTTCGCGCTGGGCAGTGGCGGCGGCGATGGCTTCGAGGAGGGTGAGCGTGTGGCCGGCCCGGGCGAGCAGGGCTTCGGCGGCTTCGACGATGTCGCGGGTGACGGGGATCGCGGCGATCAGTTCCTCGGAGTAGAGCTGGAAGGCGCGGTGGGCCTCGGCGGCATCAGGCACGCTGGCAACGAGCTTGCTCTTGAGGTCGAGCAGGGCGATGGCCGAGAGGCCGGCCTCGACGGCGTTGTCGGCGAGGAGGGCGTGGACCTGCTCGGCGCCCGGCTCCTGGAAGTAGTGGGCGAGGATTGCCGAGGTGTCGAAGACGTGGGTGATCATCGGGCGGAGTCGGTCGTGGCGGTGGGCTGGGGCGGGGCGAGGAAGGGCCGGCCGGCGCCGAGGAGGCCGTTGGCGATGGCCTTGCGGTCGGGCAGAACGCGGACGCGGATGACTGCGGGCTGGTTGGTCGGCAGCCATTCGAGGCGGCTGCCGGGCACAAGACCCATGGCGGCGGCGAGCTTCGCCGGGATGGTGATCTGATGTTTGCCGGTGACCGTGGTGATCATGGAGGAGCGGGCGAGGGAAGCGGAGTGGGCGAGTTTGAGCAAGCTACCGCCAGTGGCCGCGGCTGTCGCGGACGGCCGGGTCGTAGCATTGTCCCTGTTACGGGCGGGACGGGAGTTGGGCATGCAGTCCGCAAAGACCGCGGCGCGCTAGCCGCAGGACGCGAGAAGTTGCGGTGGAAGATCGGTGTACGCGGCGCCGGAATGCCGCAGCGAAGCGGCCGGGAGGCAGACGCGGAGGTCCCGGCCGAGAAAAGAGAGCAGGATCCAAGCCCGGCTGTGGCCGGAGTCGAAGGCCACGACTTGTCCTTGGCTGCCGGTGAGGCAGCCGGAGAGGACTTCGATCCAATCGCCGGAGGCAAGGGTGGGCGCGCACCGTGAGCCGATCGAGGCGTGGGTGCGCAGGAGTGCAATCAACGAGTCGGGGACAGCCGGGGTATGGCCGCCAAAGTGAACGATGCCGGTGACGTCGGGGGTGGTCGTGGCGAACCGGCTGTGTTCCGCCAAGCTGAACCGGGCGAACAGGTAGCCGGGAAAGAGCGCTTCGGTTGCAGTGGCGACACCTCCGTGGCGTTGGGGGCGGCGTACGGACAGGCGGGGCGCGAACGCCTCCAAACCGGTGCGCTCGACCAGTTGTTGGGCCGCGAAGTGCTCGCGTTTGGCGCGGGCGCGCAGGCAGTACCAGCGAGGTGTCGCGGCGCCGGTCATGGGCGGAGGGGCCGACGCGAGGCCACGCTACCGCAGCTCGGTGGCGTTAGCCGGCGGGCACGGGCGGAGCAGAGGCGTTGAAGGCGTGGCATCATGGAAGGCGGCGAATCAAGGAAACTGCGCCTGGTTCTGTCGAAACTCCCGGCGGCGCCGTAGGGCAACCTGTGAAGCAGGAATCACTCGTGTTTGACAATGTTTTTACCGTACTACTTCAGAAAACCCGATCATGGAAGTCGGGGAAACACTGATGCGTGGTCGGGGTACACCGTAGCCGTCGTGGAGCGCATGGAACGCCAGCAAGGACCGGACACGTCGAGTGGCGCGTGGCACCTGTATGGAGGGGGGCCGCCGGAGTCCTTGGTGCTCCCCTGTTGCCGCCCAAGGCCAAGTCCGGATCATCTGGGCTGCGCTCCGCCGCTCCCCGGGGCGGGCTGGGAGGAGTGTGTGGGCTCCACTGCAACGCCGGCGCGGCGCCCGGCTGGTTGTTTGCCAATGGTCTGGTCGGTGGGGCGCGTTGTGGCCTTCCTTGCCGCGCTCTGGTGGGTGGGCGGCGGGGTTTGCCGGAGCTTTGTGCCTCGCGCTGTGGCACGCGGCTGAAGGTGTGCCCGATGGGCGGAGGGATGCGTGACCTGAAACGTCCCTCGCTACGCGGCGGCGGGCGGCCGGGTGGGGAGGCTGAAGTAGAATGTGGCGCCCGCGTCGAGCCGGCCCTCGGCCCAGACGCGCCCGCCATGGCGGGCGACGATGCGGCGCACGTTGGCGAGGCCGATGCCGGTGCCCTCGAACTCGGTGGTGCGATGCAGGCGTTGGAAGACACCGAAGAGTTTGGCGCTGTACTGCGGGTCGAAGCCGGCGCCGTTGTCGCGCACGAAGAGGATGAGCTCGGCGGAGTCCGGGGCGGCGGGTTGGGCGCCAACCTCGATCAGGGCGGTGTCGCGCCCACGGGTGAACTTCACGGCGTTGCCCAGGAGGTTGGCGAAGACCTGACGCAGGAGGGTGGGGTCGCCTTCGACGACCGGCAGCGGACCGATGCGCCACTCGATCTCGCGGTCGGTGAGCGAGGGGCGGAGTTCGGCACGCACGGCGGCGACGATGGCGCCGAGGTCGCAGGGGTGCCGCTGCAGTTCGGTGCGGCCGAGGCGGGAGAAGGCGAGGAGGCTGTCGACGAGCTGGCCGAGGCGGACGGACTCGGTGGAGACCAGCTCGAGGTAGTGCGCCTGAGCCGGGGCGATCTGGCCATGGAGGTGTTTGTGGAGCAACTCGGCGAAGCCGGAGATGTTGCGCAGCGGGGCCCGGAGGTCGTGGGAGACGGAGTAGGAGAATGCCTCCAACTCCTGGTTACTGGCGGCGAGGGCGGCGGTGCGGGCGGCGACGCGCTTCTCGAGCTCCTCGTTGAGGCGGCGGAAGCGTTCCTCACTGGCGCGGAGCTCATCGGCCTTGAGCGTGGTCTCGTGGACTTGGGCGACGAGGCGGCGGTTGCTGTCGTGCAGTTCGGCGGTGCGTTCGGCGACGAGGCGGGCGAGCCGGCGTTTCTCGCGCTTCTCGAGGAAGGCGCCGAGCCAGGCGATGAAGGCGGCGAGACTCAACGCGGCGAGGGCGTAGGCCGCATAGGCGACAGCGGAGCGGTACCACGGGGGCAGGACGGTGAATGCGAGCACCGCCTCCTCGCCGAGCTGATCGCCAATGCGTGGGCGGACCTGGAAGTGGTAGTCGCCTTCCTTGAGTCGGTTGTAAACGGCGGTGCCGGTGGAACCGGCGGCGACCCAGTCCTGGGCGGTGCCGCCGAGGCGGGTCTCGAAGACCACAGTCGCGCCCAGCGGGGCGCCGGTGGCGACGAAATGCACCGAAAGCGTATTGGAGCCGGCGGCGATCTCGGGGATGTGGCCGGCGGCGGGGAAGAGCGAGCGATTGTCGGCGAGCAGATGGACCCGGCCGATGTGCGCGCGCAACGGCTGGGGGGGCGGGGACGGGATGCCCGGATCGTAACGCACGAGGAAGTTGCTGCGGTGCATCCAGATCACCCCGTCGTCCTGGGCGATGGAGTAGTAAGGGCGCAGGCCGTAGAGGTTGGGCAGCTCAAGGCGGCGCGGGGTCTCGCCGGTATCGTCGAAGACGTTGACGATCGCATTGGCCATGATCCAGAACCGGCCGGCGCTGTCGTGGATGGGGCGACCGACGACTCCCGGGATCAACTTGGGGAAGCGACGGTCGAAGACCTCGTCGGGGATGAACTGCCGGCTTGCGGGATCGAGGCAGAGCACCCGCCCGCCGACGACGGCCTTCATCTCGTCGTGGTAGAGGAAGAGCTGGACCCAGCTGTCGTGGAGACCCTGGTTTTGGCCGAAGTACTCCAGTTGCAGTGCCGGGGCCTGCAGGTCGACACGGGCACATTTGCCAGTGCCGAGTTCGATCCAGGCGACATTATGCCGGTCGACGACCCCGCCGAAGGAGTCGGCGAGGCCGGGGACCGGGATGGCCTCGAGGTGGTAGCCGGTGGCGCGGCGGACGACCCAGCCGATCTGTCCGGGCGCGCTGAAGAACCAGCGGGAGCCGCCGGAACGGCGGGCGAAGAGGTGCATGCCCTTGGGGGCGGGCACGCCGGGAGTCCAGCCGTCGTCGCGCAGGATCAGCAGTCCACCGTCGGTGCTGGCGAGCATGACGCCGGCCTCGGGGTCGGGGAAGAGCTGGTAGACGTAGCGGCCGGGGGGCGAGTCCGGCACGAAGCGCAGGAGGCGGCGGTCGGGGCCGTATTCACCGCGCAAGGCGACACCGTCGGCGCACAACCACAGCCGGTCCTGATGGCGGACGGGGAGGGCGAAGGTGAAGCCGTTCTCGACGAGCGGCTCGATGTGCGAGATGGGCGAGGGGACGGCGATCCGGGCGAGGCCGCCGCGCAGGAGCGCCCAGATCTCGCCGGGGTCGCCGGGGACGAGGCGCTGGACATGGGCGAGCCGGTGGTCGTTGGAACGGTCGAGCGCCTGGAGGATGCGGCCGGCCCGATCGAAGAACACGAGGCCGAAGTTTTCGACCGCGGCGACGAAGATCCCGTCGGCGAGCCCGCAGAGGGCGGTGATGTGCCGGCCGCCCTCGAGGAGGGCCGGCCGGGGGGCGTTGGCGAGGGTCGCTCCGTCGAAGATTTGGATACCGCGGTTGACCGTGGCGACGAGGACGCGGCCCTGGTCGTAGGGGGCGGCCTCGGTGATGGCGTAGTCGGGCGAGTCCGTCTTGTCGGTGAGGACGGGGACGATCGCGTCGCGGCCGATCCGGTAGAGGCGGCCGTTGGAGGAGTCGCTGGCGTAGACCTGCCCGGCCGCTTCGAAGAGGCTGCCGATGTTGTTGATCGAGCCGAGGTACTGGAGGGACGGTGAGTCGGTCCAGCGGGTGATGCATCCGCTCTGTCCGTACCAGTACCATTGGCCGGCCACCCGGGTGGCGTACACGAGGTTGGGGGCGCGGTTGGCCTGGTCGGCGGGGAAGTGCTTGACGGTCTCGCGCCACCAGCGTCCCTCCTCGCTGAAGCGGATCCGGCCGACAGAGTCGCCAGTCGTAGAATACATAGCGCCGTCGTCCTCGACCATGAGACTCTCGATGTTGCCGCCGGTGTCGCGGGACACCTCGGGAAAGACGTCCCAGCGGGTGCCGTCGCCGATGGCGATCTCGCGCAGGGCGGCGGCGACGAAGCGGCCGTCGGGGAGGCGTTTGAAGTCGACGGGCGTGCTGCTTAGGCCCAGAGCCTCGGGGCCGAGGATGACGAAGTCGGGCACGCCGGCCTCGACATAGCCGGCCGGTGGCGCAGGCAGGGACTGGATCTGCGCCGGCAACGGGCCGAGGGTGGCCGCACACACCCACGCAACCAGCGGTGCGAGCAGCGGGGCGGAACGGGTAGGCTTCGGGCCATGGGGGGCGGTGCGGGCAGCAGCCATGACAGCGCCCAGACATCGGCTTCTGTCCCGCAGACTTGATGCGCGAATGCCGAGCGGTCGCGCGGGAGCATGAGGAAGACGGTGGCGGCGGCATCGATGCGGCCCCCGGCCAGACGCGGCCGCCATTGCGGGTGCCGATGCGGTGCATGTTGGCCAGACCACGGGTCAGCCCCGCAACCCTCCAGCCGGGCCAACGCGTCGCTCAACCGTGCCGGACTTCAGCTGCAGCAGCCATGAGCCCGGGCCTACGGGCGGGTGGCGGGGTGGGCTTGAGCTGAAGACGCGCGACCGGTTGCGCCGCGCCGAAGCCCTCGACGACTGCTGCCACGGCGGAGGGCGGGGTCAGTTGCTCTTGGCCAACCGCTTGGCGAGATCGTCGGCGAGGGCGGTCTCCTCAGGCAGGGCGGTGGCGGCGGGGAAGGCCGCGAGCAGCTTGCGTGCGGCGTCTGGCTCACCCGCCGCCTCGCGCAGCAGTGCGAGGATGAGCGCGAGATCGCCCGGGGCGGTGTCGCGGTTCGCACTGTCGCCGAGGATTTGCAGTCCCGCCCGGGCCTGGCCCTGGCGCCACAGCGAGAGCGCCATCGCGCGGATGACGAAGCGGTCGGAGGGGTTCTGGTCGAACGCGGCCTTCGCGGCCACGTGGGCCTCGGAGGTGTTCGAACCGGTGAGCAGGCTGTAGTAGGCGAAGCGGGCGCGGTTGGCGGCGGAGGTGCCGGGCGCGCCGAGCGTCGCGCCGTAGGCGCGGGCGAGGTCGGTGGTGCGCCGCAGGCGTAGGTAGTATTCGGAGACTTCGTCGAGGGCGGCCTGGTCGGCGGGTTCCCGCTGCAGGACGCGGGTGAGCAGATCGATGCGCTCCTCCTCCCAGCTCCAGGTGCGGGCGAGGTCGGCGAGGGCGCGCTGGAGTTCGGGCCGGGTGGAGACGGAGTTGACGGCAAAGCGCCAGTTGGCGCGGGAGTCGGCGAGGCGGTCGAGCTTACGCTGGGCGTAGGCGAGGAGCGCCAGACGGAGGAAATCGCGATTCTCCCATTTGGCGCCGTCGAGTTCCTTGGCGAGGGCGGCGAACTCGTCACGCGCGTAGAGCGAGTCGGCGAGTTCCATCGCAAGGGTGGGTTGGGCGCGCAGCGTTTCGGGGAGGAGGTTGAGGACGCTACGGGCGGAGGTGGCGTCGCGGCGGGCCGCGACGGTCTGCTCGATCTGCGAGGTACGGGCGGTCTCGGCGCGGTGGCGGTCGAGGGCGGCACGGGTGTCGTCGAGGATGCGTTTCTCCTCGGGGAGCAGGCCGCGGGGGTCGATGTTGGCCACGACCTGGGCGGCCTCGTCGGTGGCGCCGTCGGCCAGGTAGACTGCGGCGAGAACGATGGCGCGGTCGGTCTGCCACAGTTGGTAGGAGTCGAAAGCGGCGAGGACGGCGCGGGCCTGGTCGACCTTGCCGGAGCGCAGCAGCGCCAAGGCGTGGGTGGTGGCGAAGAACGGGTTCTTGGGCTCGGAGGCGTGGACTTCCTGGGCAAGAGTGAGGGCCCGCGGGATGTTGGCGCCGAGGAGCAGGCTGGTGTAGGCGAAGTTGTTCTTGGCGCTGGGGTTGCCGGGGCTGGCCTCGACGAGGCGCCCGAAGAGGCGGTTGAGGTTGGCGGTGTCGCCCTCGGCCCGTGCGCGGGTGAAGAGCGCGTTCTGCACGGCCTGATCGAGCGGGTTCTGCTGGAAGAGTCGCCAGAGGACCTCGAAGCGTTGCTCGGGCCAGTTCCACAGGATGGTGCGCTGCAGGAGGTGGTTGAGTCGGGCGGAGTTCGAGCCGGCGTTGGCGAGGGCGAGGCGCCAGGTCTCGGTGAAAGCGGGCAGGTCGCCCCGGGCCCGCTGGGCGAAGGCGATGAGCGCGTTGCGCTCGAAATCGTAATCCTTCCACTCGGTCTTCTTCAGAAATGCCTCCATGGGCTCCCATTCCTGCAGTGCCAGAAGGGCTTCGGCCTGGACGTACTGGAACGAGGTGGCGGTGGTGACCGGGGGCGCGAAAGTGCCGAGCCAAGTCTTCGCTTCGGCGGCACGGCCGGCCGAGATCAGGTAATGGCCGACTGCGAGGATGTCCTCGGGCTTCGTGCCCGCGAGGGTGCGGAGGCGTTCGAGTTCGGCGGGCAGGGCCGAAGGCTCGAAGGTCCGGGTGGCCTCGGCGACGGTGATCGCCTGCTGGACGCTGAGCGTCGGTTCGCGGCGCAGGAGCGTGAGCAGTTCGGGGGCCTCGCGGGAAATGCCGGCCCGGATGGTGTCGGCCAACAGGCTGACCAGGGCGCGGATACGCAGCTCGGGGTCGCCGGAGAGCGTGCGGATCTCGCTGCGCAGGTTCTCGCGGGCGTCGCCGGTGGACTCGGCGAGGCGAAGCTGGGCGAGGTCGAGGCGGGCGGCGCGGTTGTCGGGCCGGAGCTCGCAGAGGGCCATGAGGTGGAACTTGGCCTGAATCGCGTTGCCGGCGCGCAGGCTCACCTGGGCGGCGAGCTCGTGGAACTCGGCGGAGTCGCGGGCCTCCGCGCCGGCCTTGGCGATCGAGCCGGTGGCGGTCTGGATGTCGCCAACTTTCAATGCCAAGCGGACGAGCCGCAGGCGGTTCTCGAGGGTCGGCTCGAGGTCGGCGAGGCGTTGCAGGTAGAAGTAGAGAATGGACGGGTCATTGCGTTTCTCGGCGATCGTAACGGCCAGGCGCCAGTCGGGGATGCTCCGGGGGTTGGTCGCGAGGTTCTTGCGCACGAAGAGCATCGCGTTCTCGTAGTCGCCCTTGTCGAGGAACTCGCGGGCGTTGCGTTCGAACCGGGCGGCGCGGTACTGCTTGTAGCGCGGCCAGACGACCGTCTTGGCGAGGAAATAGCCGCCGCCGAGGACGACGGGGAGCGCAACAGCCAAGGAAACGAGGAGGGTTTTCTTCGTTAGTTTCATCGGGGGCGGACGGCGACGGCGCCGAGGTGGTGGCGGGACGGTGAACCGCAAGCCGGCGGGAGGTCGGCGAGACGTGTTTGGGCATGGTTGACGGACGCCCGGGGAAGTCAAGGAACGCACACTCGGGGTTTCCCGGATACGGCAGGCCGGGCGGGCGCGGGAAGCGGCTCGTTGACGCCGGCCCGGGCCGGCCCAACATCGGGCGACCGATGCGGATCATCGTCTGGGGAATCAACTATGCGCCGGAGCCGACGGGCATCGCGCCGTTCAACGCGGGGCTGGCCGAGTGGCTGGCCGCGCGCGGCCACGAGGTCGAGATGGTCACGACGTTCCCCTACTACCCGGAGTGGCGGAAGCGGCCGGGCGACCGCGGCCGGCTCTACCGCACCGAGCGCAGCGCCGGGGTGCCGGTGCGGCGCTGCTGGCATTTCGTGCCGGGGCGCGTCACGGCGCTGCGGCGGATCCTGCACGAGGCGAGTTTCCTCGCGACCTCGCTGCTGCGGGTGCTCACGCTGCGGCGGGCCGACGTGCTGGTGGTCGTGTCGCCGCCGTTGCCGCTGGCGGTGCCGGCGTGGGTGGTGTCGACCCTCTGGCGGCGCCCGTACGTGTTCCATGTGCAGGACCTCCAGCCGGATGCGGCGGTGGGCCTGGGGATGCTGAAGCCGGGCCGGTTCACGCGGCTGCTCTACGCGCTGGAGCGCTTCGCGTACGGGCGGGCGCAGTTCGTTTCCGGGATCTCGGACGGGATGCTGGCGGCGTTTCGCGCGAAGGGCGTGACCGAAGACCGGCGGGTGTTCTTCCCCAACTGGGTGGCGGACTCGTTGCCCGGCGCCGCGCCGGCGGCCGAGCGGGCGGCCTCTCGTGCGGCTTTCACCGCGAGGCACGGAATCGCGGCCGACTCCTTCCTACTCGTCTATTCGGGCAACATCGGGATGAAGCAGGGGCTCGGGGTGTTGGTGGAGGCGGCGAACCGTCCGGCCGGCCCCGGGCCGGCGCGGGAGTGGGTGATCGCCGGCGACGGTGCGGGCAAGGACGAGCTCGTGCGGAGGGCAATCGCGGCCGGGGCCGCCGGTGTGCGGTTCCTGCCGCTGCAACCCGACGTCGCCTTCGCGGAGATGACGATCGCGGCCGACGTGTGCGTGATCACACAGCAGAAGGGCACGGGCCAGTTCTTCTTTCCCAGCAAGCTGCTCACGGCGCTGGGCCGGGCGAAACCGGTGCTGGCGGTGGCCGATGCCGGCAGCGAGTTGGCGCGGGCGGTCACGGAAGGCGGCTTCGGAGTCGTGGCCCCGCCCGACGATCCGGAGGCCGTGGCGCGCGCGGCCGGGCAGATGGCGGAGGCGGGCGAGGTCCGCCGGGCGGAATGGGGACGCAACGGTCTTGCCTGGGTGGCGCGGTTCCGGCGCTCGGCGGTGCTGGCGGAATTCGAAGAACGGTTACGCGTCCTCGTGGCGACACGCGCGAACGGGAAATGAAAAATCCGCCGGCGCCCGAGCGCGCAGCGGCGGATTGGCTGAGCGGAAGGATGGCGATCTGCCGAAGAGGAACGGGACGACGACCGTGGAGGCCGTGGCGGTGCCGTTTTTGAGCGCGGGCTTGAACTTCCACTTCTTCGCGGCCTCGAGGGCGGGAGCCTCAAGCTCGGCGAGCGAGGCGGACTTGGCCTCGCCCACGGCCTTGGCGCGGGCGGCGGGAATCACCGGCTGGGCTGGCGGAGAGGACGGAGGCGGCGGTCGTCGACGACGGCGGCCTTGGGGGCGACGATTCTCTGGCGCGGGTCACCCGTGAAACGGAAGGGCACCTGGACTGTGCACGGCCTGGCTTCGCCATTGACGATATGGGGCGAGAACACCCACTGGCGGACCGCGCCCTCGCAGTAGCTGTTGAGCTCCTCGTGGGTGGAGTTGTCGATCGCCAGGCTGACGATCTTGCCGTCGGCATCGAGGGCGACCGAGACCACGGTCGCGCCGGTGATCGCGCGCAGATTGTGGGGCAGGTTGGGGGCTACGCGGTGGGTGGCTTTTGGGGCCTTGGAGCGCGGTTTCTCGGCGACGGTGGTGATCAGGCCGTCGGAGAAACGAAAGGGTTGGATGAACTTGGCCGCGACGGGCTGGCCGTATTCGCGGGCCGGTGCGTACCGCCATTGTTTGACGGCTTCGACGCAGGCCTGGCCCAGGACCGCGTTGGTGGTGTCCTTCACCGTGGCTGCAGTGACATAACCGTAGGCGTTGGTTTCGACGAGGAGGTTGACTGTGGCGACACTGCCGCGGTCGGCAGGCTTCACGGCGGGCATCTTCGTGTGGGCTGGAGCTGGAGCCTCGATGAGGCCGTTGGCCCACGAGGCACCGGTGACGGCCAGAAACACAAACGCGGACAGGATGGTCTTGGGGTTCATGATGGAGGCGGGTCGCACAGCCGCCTAACGGCCGGCCGCCCTGAACCTTGAGTACAATCTTGGGACCGAACCTCCCGGTTCGGCCGGTGGCATGCCCGATGGCTGCCGGCGAAGGAAAACGAAGCGGGCGGG
>JAEXPL010000365.1 GCA_023446865.1 Verrucomicrobiota bacterium
GATCGAGGTGGACGCCCGCACCGCCTACTTGCGCGCCATGCGCGAGCTCGGGCTCGACCACGTCGCCAACCCCGAAGCCCCGCGCCCGCCGGCGCGCTCCTGACCATGCCGCGCCGCATCGTCAGCATTCGCCGCCGCGCCGAGGTCCGCGGGCTCCGGTCGGAGTGGGTCGAGTATCTTTTCCGCGGGCACCTGCTCGTGCCGCAATCGGCCTTCCCTGAGCCGTTGGAGGCCGAGGCCAGGGCGATGTGGGCAACGCATGGCGGGCAACTGCTCCGGTGGTGGTTGGCCGGCATCCCTGCCGATGCGTTCCGCCGCCTGCACTTCGGTTTCGGTGGCTGCGAACGCCAACACCCGGCCGGCACACGCCCGTGGGCGTGGTGGCGCTTCGACACCCCCGAGCGGCGCCGCCTGCTCGCCGTGCAGGAGCTGATCGGCCAATCCCTGCAGACCCGCATCGTTGAACGCGCGCCGACCGCCGAGGACGAGGCGGAGGCGTGGCGCGATGGGGTGGGCGGGTTCGGGCTCCCGCGCTACGGCGGGCCCTACCATTTCGAGGCTGAAGCGGACTTCCTCAAGCGCCACGGGCTCCTCATGCCGGGCGAGGAGGTGGCGCCGTGAACCGCCAGATACTCACCTACGCCGAGGCCGGCGACTTCCTCGGCTGCTCCGGGCGCACCGTGCGACGCCTGGTCCGGCTCGGCGAGCTTCCAGCCATGCGGATCAATGCGCGCGTCGTTCGCCTCCGCCTTGTCGATTTGTCGGCCTTCGCCGCGAGTTTGGCCGCAACTCGTAAGCAAGCGCGAGGAAGCGTCACTTGATATCCGGGACAATTTGCCGTCGCCAGCTACTCTTTACGCCAGAACCAGCAACCGCAACCACTCATCCGACCATGCTTATCGAACTCGACGAACGCCCCGCCGCCACGCCCGGCCGCACCTTCAAGGTCCGGCTCACTCGCCCCATCTTCATCGCCGGTACCCCCCATGACGCCGGGCAGGAGGTGACTATCTCGGAGGCTCTCGCCATCGACACCGGCGCCGAATTCCTTGCCGAGATCGCCGCCGACGGCACCGAGCGCCCCCTGCCGAAGGCTGACAACTCCGACCTCCCGACGCTCCGCGGGCCCGCTCCGATCGCCGCCGACACGCCGGCGCCCCTGCGCGACTTCGCGAAGGCGGAAGCGAAACTCGACGCCGCCCGGGATTGGCTGCGCCGCATCGAGAACATTGTGAAGGCTCCCGCCGGGTCCGCCCGCTCGACGGTGGGTGAAGATAGCCGGCGCAACCACGGCAAGCTCCTCGACCTCCACACCAAGGCCCGCGCCGAGATCGCAGTGCTCTCGAAAGCGTGGCACGCGGAGATGCTCGGCGCCGGGCTTGCGGTGATCGAGGCTGTAGACCGCGCCAACGAGCTTGCGGACGAGGCCCGGGAAATCGGCCTCAAGATCTTCGCCGCCCGCCTTGCTCCGCTGGGTTTGGCGTCGGGCAAGATTCTCAACCTGTTTCTCGGCTCCGCGCTGCACGCGAAGTACTACACCGTCAACCGGATCGACGGCATCAGCCGATACTTCGGATACGTCCGAGGAAAACAGATCGTCTATACCGAGGGCGCCGTCGGCACGTTGGCTAGCTACATCCGCAACGCCGCCGAGATCGAGGAAAAGGCCAAGCGCCTCCTTGAAGAAGGGCGCAAGGAGTTGGCGCGCGTCGAGAAGGTCATGAACAAGGAGGCCGCGTAACATGACGACAACGACGCATCACCGCTGCCTCTCCGGAATTGAAATCCGCGAAGCTCCAAAGGGCTCCGGCTCCATCGGTGTCCTGGTCGGGCACGCCGCCGTGTTCAACTCGCCGAGCCTGCCCTTCGATGGCGCAGGCAAGCCATGGGTGGAGAAGATCGCGCCCGGCGCCTTTGCCCGCTCCCTGCGCGAAAACCCCGACGTGCTCGCGCTGTGGTCGCACGACATGAGCGTCCCGATCGCTCGCACGCCGAACACCCTCAAGCTCCGCGAGGACGACCGCGGGCTCCACGCTGAGGTGCAGTTGATCGACACGACCGCTTGCCGCGACGCCCTTGCCAGTGTGCGCGCCGGCATCGTCCGCGCGTGGTCGTTCGGCTTCGCCGCGAAGAAAGCCCGATGGATCAAAGGCGAGGCCCAGGACGTGCGCGTCCTCGAGGATGTCGACTTGTTCGAGGTGTCGCCCGTGGCGTCGCCCGCGTACCCGGGAACGGATCTTTCAGCCCGTGGCGCCTCGCTCTATGTCCGCAATGGCGGGAACGCGGCGGACGAGATCCGCGCCCTCAGTATGGAGCGTGACGAGTTCTTCCGGAGCGAGGAGGCGGGCATCATCGCCCGCGACCTGCTCGCCATGCGAATCCGCTTACTGTAACCGACAACTAAGGACAAAATATGCCTACCATGCTCACCTACGCCCAGGTTGCCGCCCTCTACGATGGCGACACGCCGCGCGACTGCATTGCCGCACAACTTCTCGAGGAACCGCCGGACGCCTTCTCGGAGGGGGGCGCCCGTCTCTACGACGAGGCGCGTGTGCGCGACTATGTCGCAAGCCGACTTCCCGCCGGCAGGTCGCTTCCCTCAGTCCTGATTCCCGCCGCCACCGCGGCCGAGGATAAGGCCGCGCTCAATCTCGCCGGCGTCGCCAAGATCGCCGCCCGACGAGGCATCGCCGAGAACGCCGTCGCGGCCAGGTTGGTCGAGTACGCCGACCCGACCGCCGAGGGCACCGGCAACTGGTGGCACGTCCGCGCCGCCTGCTTCATGTTCGGCGGGCAAACCGTCCCGGACGACTCGTACGTTTTCACCCGCTCCTTCGTCGCGATGCGCGAGGCCGGGCACACACAGCTCTAGTCAGGTATCCGTGGTGACAAGCCCCGCCCCGGCGCGCCTTCCTTCGCTCCGGGGTGGGCCAATTTCCCGATGTTCCATGACCGCCAACCGCTCCGCCGCGTCGCCGTCCGCGGAGTCATTCACGATGGCGCCGCCCACCTCCACGCCGAGGTGCCGCTTCCCGTCGCTCGCCGCTGGCGAGACGAGGCCAGGCGCCAAGGGCTTTCGATCCGCGATGCCCTCAAGCAACACCTGATCGAGAAAGACCGCACCCGGCCCGCCGCCGAGGTGGAAGAGATCGCCCGCGCTTTGGCCGATGCTGCCGAACGCGCCCTAGCCGCCGGCCGGTGATGCCTGCGAGGCATCAAAGCCCAGCTTGACCCTTTCCTGCGGTGCGGACATTCTCCGCGCCGTTGGGCTGCCGTCAGAAAGCAACCCGGCAAACACAGTTCGCCAAAGAAAAATGGATACCCAATCAGAATTTGGGCTGCGCATTCGGCCGCCGCAAGGCGGGGAGGTATATCCATGCCTCTTTCTGACCCGGGTGCGCAGCCCTTTTTGTTTGGAGTAAAAGCATATGTCCAAGACCGTTACCACCGCCGCGGCCGCGCAGCCGCTCGTTTCGTTCTCGATCAACCTTCCCGCCGACATCGCCGAGCAACTCGTTGCGCTCGCCGCCGCGGAGTCGGAAAGCTCTGGCGAGCCCCACACCCCTGAGCAGCTCGCCGCGATCGGCATCGCGAGCTTGGTCGAGTGTCAGTCGAAGCCGGGCGAGTTCTACCAAGTTGACGACGGCGCACAGGCCCGGGCCTTCGAAGCCAACGCGCCGGAAGCCGACGCCGAGCTCGTCAACCTGACGCTGCTGCGGGCGGACTTCGACCAGATCGTCGAGGACGCCGAAGAGGCCCTGCGCGGCAACCTGATCGGGGCGGATGATCGGAGCGGCGCGGAGCTCGCCGCCTACGCCGAAAGCATGACGGTGGATCGGGTGCTGGAGATCCAGGCCGAGGCCGCGGCCCTGCGCGACGCGGATGGGTTCCCGACAGCCACACGCGCGGAGATCGAGGAGGAGCTCGAGACGCCCCGACTGCAGGCGGCTTACCTGCGGCGCCTGCTCGAGGCGAAAGGCGGTGTGCGATGAGCAAACCCGACGTCGAAGACCTTGAACTCGTCCGCCAGCTAATCGAAGCGGACGGCATCAACGCCGATCACACGCCGAATCAGTTGAGGAAGATCCGGCGCCTGATTTTCCGCGCCGCCGTCGACAGCTACATGGATCGGCGGAGCATCAGCATTCCGGGTCTTCGTTGCTACCGGATCACGATGGAGCCATCCAGCCAGCCTGAATTGCCGCGGCGTTGTGCTGCAGAAGGAAGGAATTGACCACCACCGTCACCTCGCCAGCATCACGACCGCAAGACGCACGCGCTGATTGGCCCCGCCACCCACAGGCGGGGCTTTTTTGTAGTGTGAATCTCCGGCCGCACTTGCGCTCCTGTCCTTGTCTCATAACTCCCCCCACGGGCCAGTCGGCTTTGGTTGGTAGTCTGTGGGGGCTCCACTGGGGCCGGCTGCGCCCACCCCTGCGAATGTCCGCCGCCGGTGGTAGAGTGGGGCGTGCACATCCGCCTGCTCCAACCCCCACCCGTCACCGTCAGACTTGATCGCGACTACCGCCTTGACCCGCTATGGATTGAGGCGGCCAACTCGGGATACATCGCGGCCTATTTCTCGGGTGTCGACCACTGGCGGATGAGCGATGGCTACAACACCCCAGCCGCTCTCGCCCGCGCCTGGTCTGAAGGGTGGGAGACGGGCCCCGCCCCTTGGCCCAGCGCAATCGCTCGCGCTCTGATTCGCGCGGGCCTTGCCGAGGAGGTGCGCCCCTGATGCCCCTGCGTATGGGAGGAAATGAAAAGCCCCCGGCGTTTTCCGGGGGCTTCCTTGGCGCTCAAAGGTGAAACTTTGTGTGCGCTTTGTGTGCGCCGCGCCGCCTTCCTATGAAAGTGGCGCCCTCACGGGGAATCGAACCCCGGTTTGGGCCTTGAGAGGGCCCCGTCCTAGCCGCTAGACGATGAGGGCTAAAAATGAGAAGCGCGGATCTTCAGGCGGGACCCCGGCAAGGCAAGCGGCTTTTTCGGGAATTTTTCCGGGGACTGTTCGTGCTCGGCTCGTGCCTGGCGCTGGTCGCGCTGGCGACGCCTTGTTTTGCGCAGGGCGGCGCGACGTTCCCGACCTTGGAGGTTAAAGGCGTCGTCTACCATGACGTGAAGGTGCTTTCGATGTCGGCGACCACGGTGACGATCCGGCATCGCGACGGGCTGGCCCAGGTGGAGCTGCGCTCGCTCAGTCCCGAGCTGCAGCAGCGGTTTGGCTACGACCCGCTGGACGGGGAGCTGGATGCGCTGTTGCAGGCTAACGAGCGTCAAATGAAGGAATCCAAGCCGCGGCCGGCGCCGAAATCGCGGCCTGTGGTGGTGAACCAGGATACGCCCGTGGGCCGGGCGTTGGGCCGGTTCGGAACGGTGGCAAAGATGGAGCCGGTCGATCTCCGGCCGCAGTTCCGGGCGCTGGAGCTGGGGATGAAGAACCAGGGGCTGCGGCCGAGCTGCGCGGTGTTCGCAGTGGTGAGCGCGCTGGAGTTCCAGAACGCGGCGGCGGTGGGCCATCCGGAGAAACTTTCGGAGGAGTACCTCATCTGGGCGACACGCCGCACGCTGGGCATCGGAGCAGGGGAGAAACGGACGGTCGAGGTCGCGAAGGACGAGGAGACCGGAGAGCCGGATACGCGCGACGCGGGCTTCAACTTGCAGGAGGTGCTGGCGGCCGTGCGGGCCTACGGGGTGCCGTTGCAGGAAGAGATGCCAAACACGTTCGGGCTGGCCATGGAGAAGATCCCCGACCCGGCCGACACCGTGGTGGCAAGCGCGCGCAGCCGGCGGCAGGTTTCAACCTACATCGTGCCGGGCGTGAACAACCAGGTGAAGATCGCCAACATCATCCACGCGCTCAACGAGGGAGTGCCGGTGGTGATCGGACTGCGCTGGCCGCACGGGCGTACGCTGATGCGGTCGGCATTGCTAAGCCAGCAGACGCCGCTGGAGAACCGCTCCCACGCCGTCACCCTCGTCGGCTATTTCTCGGAGGACGGATCGGCCGATGGGATACGCTTCATCTTCAAGAACTCCTGGGGCATCCGCTGGGGGGGGGGTGGGTACGGCTTCGTGGAAATCGGCTACCTGCGGAAACACCTGCTCGACGCGGTGGTGCTGGAGGTGCGGCCGACCGGCGGTTGAGCGGCGCCGTGGGGCGACACAGCTCGGGCGGGCACGAGACCGGTGCCGCTGTTCGGTGCAACGCGGCGAGCGTTGCCGGCCCGAGGACGAGGCGCACCGGAAACTGCGCAGGCGGGCGCAAAAGCGGCGCGAGGCATGGCGTCGACCGGCAGGCGCCGATCGAGCTCCTTTTCTTGCCGAGGTGCGCCGGGGTGTCGGCGCTGATGCCCGCCTGCCGCATCGGAGCAGCCAGTTCGAGCTTCTGGTGATTCGGCAGATTCCGCAGAGCAGGAAAATTCGCGAGGGTTATGTCCCAACCGTTGACGCTGCGCGCGCAGCGTCGATGGGCGGAAATGTTGGCGCCGTTCACACCGCGTGCAGGGCGGACTTGCTGACGGCGAGGGCGGCTTCCTTGACGGCTTCGCTCATCGTGGGATGGGCGTGGATCGTGCGGGCGAGATCCTCGGCGCTGCCGCCGTAGCTCAGGTGGGCGACGACTTCGCTGATGCGCTCGCGCGTACCGCGGCCGAGAATTTGCGCGCCGAGCAGGCGGTCGGTTCTGGCGTCGGCGTTCTCAGAGAGGGATTCGATGCGGTGGCTTCGCTGTCCAGCCCGGCTCAGTTCAGTCCATTGGCGAGGCCGATCGCGCCGCCGCCGGTCACGACGAATTTCTTCGACATGGCGACGGAGGCGATGGCGGCTTCGGGCGGACGTATAGAGCGTGTACCAGCAAAGCCTTGCCCGGGGGATGAAGCGGTGCTGATCTGCTCGTATTCTTGGTGTCCCGTCGGAGGAAGGCGGGACCCTGCGCGCATACTTCTTCGATCGTTTCTCGTGTTTCATCTCCAATCAACGAGGCGCCGCGTGTGCCGGGTGCTGCTGCACTTTGGGGCGATGCTTAGCGCTGTGCTGTTCGGAGCCTGTGCCAGCAGAACCAAAGAGCTGCCGCGAATCCCTGTTGAGACGGAGATATATGCGTTTGCCTCAATTCAAAGGGAGAACTCGGACGGTATTACGGTGTATTGGAAAGCCGCCGTTCAAGACGACTCGCTCGTCTTTGTTTGTGGAGGGATCGGTGTGCCCGAGCGGGATCGGGTTGTTGCGATCGCGAGGCCAATGGGTGGCGGCTCCACCTGGGCAGAAGTACCTCAATCGGCTGTTATCATCGCTGACAACATGAGGGTATTGGTCTCGGATGCTGGCCCCACGCGCGATGCGGGCGCTTTGCCAATTCCAACCGACTGGCAGAGCCTCTATTCGTCGAGTCTCTTCTTCATGTTGCCGAAAGCCGTTCCGAAGCGGGCGATCAATGAGGGCCATCGGGATGTGTTCCTTGCCGTGAATATTCACCGACAGGATCTATTGAATTTCTCCGCGAAGCGCGGTTCCGTTTGCCACTCGTTTCGCGTCGTGGTGCAGATTCCTGCCTACGGAGTGCGGTCATCGGGTGGTAGCTTCGAGAGATGCGGAATAATCGAACTTGTGGTTCCCGAGATTCAAGTGGCTCCCGACGGAGGGCTGTCGGTTGTACCGCCGCCGGCGGATGGGCCAGCGCTCGACTTCCTCGGGGAGGAACCGGGGCCTGGCCCCACGGACCAGACGCGGCAGTAGCCAGAGTATTCTCGCCAACTAAACCGCGTGCAGGGCGGACTTGCTGACGGCGAGGGCGGCTTCCTTGACGGCTTCGCTCATCGTGGGATGGGCGTGGATCGTGCGGGCGAGATCCTCGGCGCTGCCGCCGTAGCTCATGTGGGCGACGACTTCGCTGAGCAGCTCACCGGCGCCGCGGCCGAGGATCTGTGCGCCGAGGAGGCGGTCGGTCTTGGCGTCGGCGATGAGTTTCACGAAACCATCGGCGGCATCGGAGGCGAGGGCGCGGCCGTTGGCGGCGAGATTGAATTTGCCCACGCGCACGTCGAGGCCCTTGGCCTTGGCGGCATCTTCGCCGAGACCGACGCCGGCGACTTCCGGATCGGTGTAGACGATGGCGGGCACGACGTCCCAATCGATGTGGCCGGCCTTGCCCGCGATCCACTCGGCGACGGCGACGCCATCCTCCTCGGCCTTGTGGGCGAGCATCGGACCCGCCACGACATCGCCGATGGCCCAGACCCCGGCGGCAGTGGTGCGGAGGTGGGAGTCGACCTTGATGCGCTTTTTCTCGTCGAGCTCGATGCCGGCGGCGGCGAGATTGAGACCATCCGTGAACGGCCGGCGGCCGACGGCGACGAGCACCTTGTCGGCGGGAAACTCGAGCGGCTTGCCGTCGCGCTCGGCGGTGAGCACGCCGTTGGCGTAGCCGGTGACCTTGGCGCCGGTTTCGATCTTCAGGCCCTGCTTCTGGAGGAGACGGGTGAAGTTGCGGACGATGTCGTCGTCGTAGGCGGCGACGATCTTCGGGAGGAATTCGACCACGGTGACCTCGGCACCGAGGCGCGCCCAGACGGAACCGAGTTCGAGGCCGATCGCGCCGCCGCCGACCACGACGAGCTGCTTGGGGACGGAATCGAAGGCGATGGCGTCGTCGGAGGAGACGACGGTCTTGCCGTCGAACTTCAGGAACGGCAACTCGACCGGGGCGGAACCGGTGGCGATGACGATGTGACGCGCGGTTAGGCGCGTCGTTGAAGTTGAAGGTTGAAGTTGAGGCCCGGAGGACGGGGCGACTTCCACCGTATCGCTCGACACGAAGCTCGCGGTGCCGGTGAAGACGGTGACCTTGCGGGCCTTCGCGAGCTGGGCGATGCCGCCGGTGAGCTTGGTGACGACGGCGTCCTTCTTCTTGAGCAGCGTGGGAACGTCGATTTCGACGGAGCCGAGCTTGATGCCGCTTTCGGCGGAATGGTGTTTCGCCCAGGCGAAGTGCTCGGTCGCGTGGAGCAGTGCCTTCGACGGGATGCAGCCGACGTTGAGGCAGGTGCCGCCGAGCGCTGCGCGCTTGTCGACGAGGGCGACCTTCAGGCCGAGTTGTGCCGCGCGGAACGCGCACACGTAGCCGCCGGGACCGGCACCGATGATGAGGACGTCGAAGGAATGCATGGGCGGAGGTAGCGAGGAGCGGGTTGCGAGGAATGCGTAGACGGAGGCCAGCAACGGATCGATGCGCGGTGGGAGGACGAATCGTCTTGATGAGCTGCGGTGGGCGGACGGCGGCGGAGCGCTGTCCCTACCTCAAACGCCGAGGAGCAGGCGGGCGGGATCCTCGATGGCCTGCTTGATCTTCACGAGGAAGGTCACGGCCTCCTTGCCGTCGACGAGTCGGTGATCGTAGCTGAGGGCGAGGTACATCATCGGGCGGATGACGACTTGGCCGTTGAGCGCGATCGGGCGGTCGTTGATCGCGTGCATACCGAGGATGCCGCACTGCGGCGGGTTGAGGATCGGCGTGGAGAGCAGCGAGCCGAAGGTGCCGCCGTTGGTGATGGTGAAGACGCCGCCCTGCAGGTCCTCGAGGGCGATCTTGCCGTCGCGGGCCTTCACCGCGTAGGCGCCGATGTCCTTCTCGAGCTCGGCGAGGCTCTTGGTGTCGCAATCGCGCAGGGTGGGCACCATGAGTCCGCGGTCGGTGGAGACGGCGACGCCAATGTCAAAGTAGTTGTTTTGGACGATGGTCTCACCGTCGAGCGACGCGTTCACGGCGGGGACTTCGCGCAGCGCGTGGACCGCGGCCTTCACGAAGAACCCCATGAACCCGAGCTTCACACCGTGGCGCTTGGTGAAGTCGTCCTGGTAGCGGGCGCGAAGCTCGCGCACGGCGGTCATGTCCACCTCGTTGAACGTGGTGAGCATGGCGGTCTGGTTCTTGGCCTGGACGAGACGCTCGGCGATCTTGGCGCGGAGCGGGGTCATCTTGCGGCGCGTGGAGCGCGCCGGGGAGGAGGCCGGAGAGGGGAGACCGGAAACCGGAGAGGCAGCAGCCGGAGCGGAGATCGGCGCGGCCGCGGGGGGCGCGACTGGGCTTTCCACTTTCCGGTCTCCGGTTTCCGGTTTCGTGGCGGCGGTGGTCGCCGCCGCGAGCATATCGCCCTTGGTTACGCGGCCGGCTTTGCCCGTGCCCGGGACGGTGGCGGGATCGATCTTGGTTTCCTCGGCGAGACGGCGGACAGCGGGGGAAATGGTGGACGGTGAACCGTGGACTGTGGCCGGTGCGATCGCAGGCGCGGCAGGTGCAGCTGTGGTGCCGACCTCGATGGTGGCGACGACGGCGCCGATCTTCACTTCGGAGCCTTCGGCGACAGCGAGGGTGATGACGCCGTCGGCCTCGGCGGTGCCTTCGGAAGTAATTTTGTCGGTCTCCAGTTCGAAGAGCGCCTGACCCTTCTTCACGGTGGCGCCGTTGGCGACGTGCCATTTGGCGAGAATGCCGGAAGCGATGGATTCACCGAGCGGGGGGATTTTGACTTGGAGAGGCATGGGAGGGAGCCGGAGACGGGAGACCGGAAGGCGGAGAGGATTTGGAGGAGGGAACCACTAATGCACACTAATGAACACTAATCTGGAGAGGCGCGAGGGGTAGTGTGCCTTAGCGGTCCGCATGGATCGTGGGCGGCAGTGGTGAAGTTTAGTGGTATCCGGGAATCGAAAATCGGAAATCCAAAATCGAAGATGCTCAGAGCGTGAAGGCCTGTTGGAGGAGAGCGGCCTGCTCGAGCTTGTGGAGGGCGAGGGCGCCGACGGCGGGGCTGGCGGAGGCATCGCGGCCGGCGTAGAGCGGCTTGCGGCCGAAGAGCGTCTCGAGCTGCGGGGCGATGAACGTCCACGCGCCCATGTTCTGCGACTCGTCCTGGCACCAGACCAGTTTTGCCTTCGCGTACTTGGCGGCGAGCTGGGCGAGGCGCTCGGCGTGCAGCGGGTAGAGCTGCTCGACGCGCACGATGGCGGTGCCGGCGGCCTTGAGCTTGGCGCGCTGGTCGACGAGGTCGTAGTAGACCTTGCCGGAGCAAAGGATCACGCGGTCGCACTGGGCGGGCGCGGCGGGATCGTCGATGATCTCCTGGAACTGGCCGGCTGTGAGCTCGTCGAGGGTGGAGACGGCGGCGGGGTTGCGCAGGAGGCTCTTGGGCGACATGACCACGAGTGGCTTCTTGAAGTCGCGCTTCATCTGGCGCCGCAACGCATGGAAGATCTGCGCGGGGGTGGTGAGGTTGCAGACCTGGATGTTGTTCTCGGCGCAGAGCTGGAGGAAACGCTCGACGCGCGCCGAAGAGTGCTCGGGGCCCTGGCCTTCGTAGCCGTGGGGCAGGAGCATCACGATGCCGCTGTGGCGCTGCCACTTGGATTCGGAGGAGACGATGAACTGGTCGATGATGCTCTGGGCGCCGTTGGCGAAGTCGCCGAACTGCGCCTCCCAGATGCAGAGCAGGTTCGGGTAATCGAGCGAGTAGCCGTAGTCGAAGCCGAGCACGGCGGCCTCGGAGAGCGAGGAGTTGTAGACGCAGAACTGCGCCTGGCCGGGCGCGAGGTTCTTGAGCGGCGAATACTTCTCGTTGGTCTCGACGTCGTTGAGCACGCAGTGGCGCTGGCTGAAGGTGCCGCGCTCGACATCCTGGCCGGAGAGGCGCACGGGGATGTTCTCCAGCATAAGCGTGGCGAAGGCGAGCGACTCGCCCGTGGCCCAGTCGATCGGGTGGTTCTCGGTGAGCGACTTCGCGCGGGTCTCGATCAGGCGCTTGATCTTCGGATTCGGGCGGAACGTCTCGGGCAGAGTGGTGAGGCCGCGCACGGCCTTCTCCAGCAGGTCGCGTGGCACGGCGGTGGGCGCGGGCGCGAAGGAGTAGGGCGGCTGGAAGCGCGCGGTGGAGCCGGCGAGGGCGGCCCGGGCGTTGGCCTTGTCCTGCGCAGCCTTCTTCACCTTGGCCAGCGCCTCCTCGAGGCCGGCGAGGTACTCGTTCTTCATGGCGTCGGCCTCGGCCTGGGTGAGCACACCGGCGGCGACGAGCTCGCGGCTGTAGAGCTCGGAGATCGGCGGATGCTCGGCGATCTTGCGGTAGAGGACGGGCTGGGTGAACGCCGGCTCGTCGGCCTCGTTGTGGCCGTGGCGGCGGTAGCAATACATGTCGATCACGACGTCGCGGGCGAACTGCTGGCGGAACTCCAGGGCGAGCTCGGCGACCATGCAGACGTGTTCGGGGTGGTCGCCGTTCACGTGGAAGATCGGCGCCTCGATCATCTTGGCGATGTCGGTGCAGTAGCGGCTGGAACGCGACTCGGTGGGGTTGGTCGTGAAACCGATCTGGTTGTTCACCACGATGTGGACGGTGCCGCCGGTGCGGTAGCCGGGGAGCTGGGAGAAGTTCAGCGTCTCGGCCACGATGCCCTGGCCGGCGAACGCGGCGTCGCCGTGGATGAGGAGCGGGACGACTTTCTTGCGCTGGGGGATGTCGCCGAGGATGCGCTGGCGGGCGCGGGCCTTGCCCTGCACGACCGGATCGACGGCCTCGAGGTGCGAGGGGTTGGCGGCCATGCGCAGGCCGACGGTGGCGCCGCCGGTGGTGGCGACCTCGGTCTCGTAACCGAGGTGGTACTTCACATCGCCGTCGCCGGCGACGGTGTCGGGAAGATAGTTCTCCGAGAACTCCTCGAAGATGAACTCGTAGCTCTTGCGGAAGACGCCGGCCAGCACGGTGAGGCGGCCGCGGTGGGCCATGCCCATGACGATCTCCTTCACGCCGAGCGCCGGGCTGAACTCGACCAAGGTATCGAGGAGCGGGATGAGGGTCTCGCCGCCTTCGAGAGCGAAGCGCTTTTGCCCGAGGAAACGGGTGTGGAGGAAACGCTCGAAGGTCTCCGCCTTGTGGAGCCGGCGGAGGATGCGCAGCTTCTGCGCGCGCTCGAACGAGGGCTGGTTGAAGACCGGCTCCATGCGCGACTGCAGCCAGCGGCGCACATCGGTGTCCTGGATGTGGAGGTACTCGACGCCCACGTGGCCGCAGTAGGTGCGGGCGAGGCCGGTGACGAGGTCGCGCAGCTTCATCGCGCCGCCGGAGAGATAGTGGCCGACGTTGAAGGCGCGGTCGAGGTCGTCGTCGCCGAGGCCGAATTCCGCGAGTGCCAGACGCGGGGTGGGGGCGGGGGGCGTGCCGAGCGGATCGAGGTGCGCCTGGAGGTGGCCGATCGAGCGGTAGTGGTAGATGAGGCTGTCGACGAGCGCCTGCTTGCTGCTGGCCCGGGCGGTATCGGGCTCGTTCGCTCCGCCGAGGAGCCCGGCGGTGTGGCCGTTGGCGGCAAGGGAGAACCCCTCGAAGAAGGCGCGCCAGTGGGCGTCGACGGCGCCGGGGTTGTCGAGCCATCGCTGGTAGTACTCGTCGATGAGGTCGGCGTTGAACGGAGTGGCGAACGAGGTGCTCATGGTGCGGATCGCGGAAAGAGAATAGGTCGAAACAGCTGGGCCACCGGTCGCGACGAAGGCGCCGCGTTGGTAGGGTGGCGGGTGGTGTGATGAGGCGGGATAATCGCGAAAACGGCCCGTTTCCTCAATGGCGCAGGGGCGTGTGTCCGCGTTTTGAAGTCCCGCTCATGGCTTTGTGCCTAGGACAAGGCGGGACTAATAACCCGACGCGGGACGGGCCGGCGGGCCTATCATTGGGGTTGGCAGGGCGGATGGGGCTCATGATCGTGCGGCGTCTACCATGAGCAAAACCTCCCGCATCGCCACCGACGGCTCCGGTTCTCTGCTGGGGCAAAACCCTTTCGGCGCGCTCAACGCCGCCGGCTTGCCGCAGCACACGCCGCCCCCGGCGCCGGCAGTCGGGCCAAAGGTGGCCGAGGCGCCCAAGAAGAACCGCGGTCGCGTGGAGATTCGGCGTGAGACCGGCGGCCGTGGCGGGAAAACGGTGACCACGGTCTCCGGCTTTCTCGGCATCGGCCTGCCGGAGAAGGAGGCGCTCGCGAAGAAGATCCAGAAGGCGGCCGGCGCGGGCGGTACGGTGAAGGACGGCGTGATCGAGATCCAGGGCGACAAACGCGAGGTGGCGGCGCAGGTCCTGCGCGACGCTGGGTTCCAGCCGGTGATGGCGGGGGGATAACCGGTTAGGCGGTTGCCGGTGTCCGGTGGGCGGTAGACCGGGGACGGTGGACCGAGGGTGCGGCGCGCGCCCTGCGGGTTTGCGGCTGTCGGGCGGAAACGGGCTCGCCGGATGGCGGTGGGCGCGGCGAGAGTCCCGCCATGCTGACGCGCTTCTTCCGCCTCTCCGAGAACGGCACCACGATCGGCCGCGAGCTGCAGGCCGGCCTGACGACCTTCGCCGCGATGGCGTACGTGCTCGCGGTCAATCCCGCGATCCTCGCCAACGCCGGCATGGACCGCGCCGCGCTCGTGACGATCACCGCGCTCAGCGCTGCCACGGCGACGGTGCTCATGGCCTTGCTGACCAACTACCCGATCGCGCTCGCACCGGGCATGGGCATCAACGCCTTTTTCACCTTCTCGATCTGCCTCGGCGCCGGCGTGCCGTGGTCGCAGGCGCTGGGCATGGTGTTCGTCAACGGCTGCATCTTCCTCCTGCTCTCGGTCACCGGCGTGCGCGAGAAGATCGTCGATGCGATCCCGTACCCGCTGAAGATTGCGATCACCTGCGGCATCGGCATCTTCATCGCGTTCATCGGCCTGAAGAACGGCGGCGTGGTGGTGGCGAGCCCGGCGACATTCGTGACGCATGGCGACTTCGCCAGCGGCCCGGTGGCGCTTTGCCTCGGCGGCATCCTGCTCACAGCGGTGCTCGTCGCGCGGCGCGTACCGGGGGCGATCGTGCTCGGCATCGCGGGGATCACGGTGGCGGGGCTGTTCGTGCCGGACGGCAAGGGCGGAATGGTGACGACGTTGCCGCAGTCGCTGTTCTCGCTGCCCGCCTCGCCCGCACCGCATTTCCTGAAGCTCGACCTGAGCTTCCTGACCAGCGGCGCGGCGTTCCTGAAAACGTTGCCACTTATCCTCACGCTCCTGCTCGTCGACATGTTCGACAACATCGGGACGTTGATCGGCGTGACGAAACGCGCCGGCTTCCTCGGCGCCGACGGGCGGTTGCCGAAGGTCGGCCGCGCGCTCGTGGCCGACTCGGTCGCGGCGATCCTCAGTTCACTCTTCGGTACCTCGACGGTGGTGAGCTACATCGAGTCTGCCTCGGGCGTGGAGGCAGGCGGGCGCACGGGCCTGACGACGCTCACGACGGCGGCGCTGATGCTGGCGGCGCGCTTCCTCTCGCCGCTGATTCTCGCCGGGCCCGCGGTGGCCACGGCGCCGGCGCTGGTGATCGTCGGCATCTTCATGCTACAGTCGGCGGTGGAGATCGACATGGCGGACTTCACCATCGCGGCTCCCGCGGTGCTCACGATCATCGCGATTCCGCTCACGTTCAGCATCGCGCAGGGCATCGGGCTGGGGCTGATCGCCGCGGCGGCGTTGGCAATCGCGACGGGCAAGCCGCGCGGCTTCACGCCGGTCGGCTACGTGATCGCCGCGGTGTTCTTCCTCGAATTCTTCCGGATCTTCCCGTTCCGCGGGTGAGGAAAGACCGGAGACCGGAAAGCGGAGACGACGGAGGGCGGAGGGCAGACGACGGAGGACGGACGACAGAAGGAAACGAAGAGAACGAAGGCGAGGCGAAGTGGACCGTGGCTTTGTTGGGAGAATCGAGGCTGTCCCTGTGCTCGGCTTGAGCGTTCGCGATGACAACCGTATGACAAAGTCTTACATACCGATGACATCTTGAGCGAACATCCATGCTAAGCTGAGGTCTCGTTCACACGTGGTCCTTCGCTTCCGCAAATGACTTTCCATTCTTCCTCTTCTGCTATTTGCCCGAGAATCGGGTTGGTCGGTGCCGCCGTCGCAGCGATGTTCTTATTGTGGGGCTGCGCTACCCCCGGTCACGTTGCCCCGGCAGTCCGCGTTCAGCATGCCCCTACTGATAAGGTGCTCGCATCCCTGACCGACGAGGCGTTGATAGACCGATTGCAGGAGGAGTCGGAGCAAGGTGCAGGTACCCATTCGACTGCTTGGGTGCGCGGCTTCCTTCCGCTTGCATCTCCGGGGCAATTCGCCGGCGGGATTCTCGGATCTCCGGCTCCGGTGAAATCGCCGGTCATGACTGAATTGGTCCGACGCGGCGTTGCGGTAGTACCCGAGCTCCTCAGCCATTTGTCAGACAACCGGCCAACCAACCTCGGCTTCGGTGGAGCCTTCATTACGGCGGCATGGTTCTCCAGCGAATATGAGTATCGCTATCGAGACCGTGCTCGTCGGCCAAATGGCGTCAACCTGGTGCGCGACCGTTTTGAGAAGCGGATGGATTGTGAGGGCTACACCTTGAGGGTTGGTGACATGTGCTTTGTCGCTCTTGGGCAGATCGTGAACCGCAGCTATTGGGCAATGCGTTACCAACCGACTGCCTGTTTGGTCGTGAATTCACCGGTTGAATGTCCGGCATTGGCGGCGGCAGCGAGGGCGGACTGGTCGGGATTGAGTGCAGAATCGCACCGCCAGTCGTTGCAGACTGATGTGTTGGATGAAGGCTCCTTTGGGCGTAGCGCAGGTGGCCTTCTACGGCTCCTCTTCTATTATCCCGAGTCCGGACGACAGACGGTCACGGAGCTGCTGAGCCGGTCGCTGGTCGACTCGGACGCGATCTACCGATTCATCTTCGATGATCTGGCGGCAGCGTCGGCGGAAGATCAGGCCCGGTTGCTAAGGCAATTTGAGGAAGGCCGAGCGATGCCATATCGCGTGGCTCTCGGGGACACTCTGCGGGCAATGGCGGAGAATCGTTCGGCCGGGCGGGAAAAGGAGCGGGAGCTTGCGATCTGCCTGCTGTCCATGCGTCTCACCAGCGCCCGGACCGAGCCGACCTCGGCCCCCGCCTATGTTAGTTTCATCGACCAAAACGAACTGCTGGAGTCGCTCCGGGACTTCGACTGGGATGGACTCGGCACCACGGTCCTTGATCTATTTCGAAGATCGGTTCGTGAGAAGGTAACAACCGTAGGCGGCCAAATCGAACGCGATGACTTGGCCTATACCTGTGCCACGCGTCTGCTGCATCGTGGGTACGACGCTGAGTTCAAGGCCTTCTTCTCGGCTGAATTGCTCGAACTCCGGCGCGAGGATGCGAATGCACTCCAAACTCAAGGGAGTTTGCCACGCGGCTACGCCGGCTACCACCCAGCACTCGTTCAACGCATCGAACGGTTCGAGGAGTTTGTTCGAAGCTGCGGCGAGTGATCCCTTGATGAAAAGAACGGCGCTCGGGACGAGCGGCGTTGAAGTGGGTGGAGGTCGCTGCTCTGGCCCTGCTGCCCAGCAGGTCGCCATCGGGACAGGGCGGCCTACTTGTACGCGGCCATGAAGTCCTGCGCTTGGAGCCAGGCGATGAGTTCGTCGGCCATGGCACGGGCGTCAGTGACACGCGGGTGCGGACCGGACCAGTGGTTGAAGACGAAGTGGTGGATCTTGGGGTCGCCGGCCTCGAGCTTCTCGACGGCGGCGGTCCACGCGGCGCGCAGGCCCTCGTGCTTGGCGCCGCCGTGCATGCCGCCGCGGAGGATCACGATGTGGGCGGCGGGGTAGGCGGTGCGGATCGCGTGGACGAGAGCGACGTAGCCCCCGGTGAATGTTTGCGAAGGGAACGCTAGGCCGTTGTTGCTGGTGAAGGAGGCGTCGTTCTCGCCGTAATTGATGCAAATGACGTCGGGCGCCCAAGCGGCGAGGTCGGCGCGCGGCGAGGCGGCGGCGGGGTAGAGGCGGTCCCAGACCTCACCGGCCTTCGGCTCGACGTAGCCGATCACGATGCCCATGCCGGAGACGGCGATGTTGCGGTAGTCGGCCTGTAGCGCGGCGGCGGTGAAGGCGGCGTAGCTGCGGGCGTTGTTGTGCGTGGCGTAGTTGGTCCACTGATCCTCGCCGGGGTCCTCGTTGCAGGCGCCGGCGGTGATCGAGTCGCCGAAGAACTGGAGCTTGAGCTTGTAGTTCGGTGCGGCGGGCACCCAAGCGTGCATGCCGTCGGCGATCGCGATGCCGCGGAAGCGCGCCCGGCCGACCATGGCCTCGGTGCGCTTGAAGACAGTGAGCCGGTGACGGCCGGGCCCGAGCGGCTGGGGGAAGGGGAGGAGCGCTTGGGCGGCGCTGTTTACGGACAACACGGCGGTGACGCCGTCCACGGTGACGTCGAAGAAGTTCTGTCCCTCGACCCAGTCGAAGCGCAGCGCCAGGCTCGGGCCCTCGAAGTCGATGGCGATCCGGCTGCCCTGCCAGACCACGACTGGGGCGGCGGGCTGGGCAGCGTCGAAGCGACCTTCGTAGCGGAAACGGGAGTCGTCGGCGGGGATGGTCTGCATGGCGGGCTGGGCGTGGGTGAGCGCGGCCGAGAAGACGGCGGCGAACAACAAAACGGCGGGGCTACGCATGATGGGTTTCGAGGCTTGGTGGCGGGTGCGCCTCTGGCAAATGCCGAGTTTGGTGCGCGGGCGCCTCTGCTCTTGCGGGGCTGCTGCACGGGGGGCAGCTTCGCCGAATCATGGGCAGCAGCTTCGGTAAACTCTTCACGATCTCGACCTGGGGCGAAAGCCACGGCGGTGGCGTGGGCGTGGTCATCGACGGGTGCCCGCCAAATCTGCCGCTCACGGTGGAGGAGATCCAGGCCGAGCTCGATCGACGGCGGCCGGGGCAGAGCGACATCGTCACGCCGCGCAAGGAGGAGGACAAAGTCACGATCCTCAGCGGACTGTTCGAGGGGCGCACGACGGGCACGCCGTTGGCGATGCTCGTGGGCAACACCGACCAGCGGCCCGGTGCGTACGACGAGATGCGCGAGAAATTCCGTCCGTCGCACGCCGACTTTGCCTATCAGGCGAAGTACGGGATCCGCGACCACCAAGGCGGCGGGCGTTCCTCGGCGCGCGAGACGATCGGCCGTGTGGCCGCCGGCGCGGTGGCGCGCAAGCTCCTGGCCAAGGCTGGGGAGGTCGAGATCCGGGCTTTCGTGACGCGCATCCACGACATCGCGGCGCCGGCGATCGACCGTTTTCCGACGTTGGCCGAGGTCGAGGCGAACGCGGTGCGTTGCCCCGATGCGGCGACGGCGGCGCGGATGATCGAGCGGATCAAGGCGGTGCGTGCCGAGGGCGATTCGGTGGGCGGTGTGATCGAATGCCGCATTCGCAACGTGCCCGCCGGGCTGGGCGAGCCGCTGTTCGACCGGCTCGAGGCCGACCTGGCGAAGGCGATGCTCTCGCTGCCGGCCACGAAGGGCTTCGAGGTTGGCAGCGGCTTCGGCGGCTCGCTGATGCGCGGCTCGGAGCATAACGATCTTTTCGAGTCCCACGAGGGCCGCATCCGCACGAAGACGAACCGCTCGGGCGGCGTGCAGGGCGGCATCAGCAACGGCGAGGAGATCGTGTTCCGCGTCGCGTTCAAGCCGACCGCCACGATCCTGCAACCCCAGGCCACCGTCGACAAGGCGGGCCACGAGACCGAGCTCATCGGCCGTGGGCGCCATGACCCGTGCGTGGTGCCGCGCGCGGTGGTGATCGTGGAGGCGATGGCAGCGCTGGTGCTGGTCGACCACTGGATGCGGCAGCACGCGCAACGCTCGGCGTTGCGCTTCTGAAACGGGCGGCGAAACACCGGAAACCATGGCCACGGAACTCTATTTCATCCTCGGTGCAGCCGGATCGCGGCGCCGCCTCGTGCTGGCCGACCTGGTTGCCGAAGGCCTGATGCCGACGGATCGCGCAGCGGTGTTGCTGAGCGACGCGGAGACGCCCGATGCCGCTGGCGACGCGGCTTTGGCAAAGAGCGGGGCCGCCGTGGCCCGCTGGAGTTGGGCGAAGCCGGAGATCGAGTTCGAGATGCCGGAGGATGCGAGCCACCTGTTCCTTGTCGCCGATGGGCGGAGCAACCCGGTGGATCAGATCGAGGCATTGCGCGAACTGCTGCCGCTGCGGCCGGAGCTTCGGCTGGCCCGGGTGATCTTCGTGGCCGACGCGGCCCTCCTGCACGCCCACGCGGAACTTCAGCCGTGGTTCGATGCCTGCGCGCATTATGCCGACGTGGTCTTGCTGACGAAGGTCGAAGGCCTCGACCAGAAGTGGGTCAACGGCTTCGAGAAACGCTACCGTGATCAATATTTTCCGTTCCTGTACGAGATCGTGCGCCGTGATCAGTTGAAGAACCCGGCGGTGCTGCTGGTGCCCGAGGCGCGGCGGGTGGCCCAGGTGTTCGACGAGGATATCGCCTTGGCCGACGAAACCGACGAGGAGATCGAGGCCGCGATGGCGGAGAACGACAAGTATTTCGCCCGGACGCGCGGCGGTTCTAGGGTGGAACAGATCCCCAACCTCGGGGCTTTTCTCGTGGGGCGGACTTCCGCCGAGAAAGGAATGCAGTTCTGAAGGGATTTTGCGTAATCTGGGATTACTCCGAGAGTCCACACACTTCACTTCCCCTATGAATAAGCTCACAGCCCTCCTCCTTGCATCCTGTTGTCTGCCGTGCCTGACCACGGCCGCCGATGCGTCTCCCGCCAGAGCTTCCGAGACCGCTGCCGCGGCCGCAACGCCGGCGCGGCCCACGATCTCGATCGGCATGAAAGCGGAACAGGTGCTTGAGCTCGCAGGGCAACCCAAGCGGGTGAGGAAACTCAAGCAGGAGGGGATCGCGGCCGAAGTCTGGTACTACACCTTCTCCAAGAGGGTCGGCGTGACACAGGTGGCGTCGAGCCTGACCTATATTCCTTGGGTGGATCCGATTTCCGGAATCACGAAGATGATGCCCGAGCCGGTCTATACGCAGCAGTACAACTACATGATCGAAACGACCGAACTGCTGATGATCGATGGCGCGTTGGCGCAGACCAAGCGTTACCGAGAGTTCGAGACGAAGATGGATTGAGCGGTCGTGAGCGGCGTCGGCTTGGTTGAGGACCAAGCGGCGCCTTTCTTCGCTATGCCGTGGGCGTCCGGGATCTTGCCCCAGTTTGGGGTGGTTGCCGGATGCCGGCGCGGTGGAAGAATCTGCGCCACGACAGGCTCAGACCTGTCCAGACGAGGACTAGAGCGGCGGCGGAGGCGAGGGCGGCGACGAGCTGGCCGGGCCAGCCGAGGGCTTCGCCGGTGTGGAGGAAGCGCGCCCAACTGCGCAG
>JAEXPL010000115.1 GCA_023446865.1 Verrucomicrobiota bacterium
CCCCCGCCCCCCGCCGGCCCCGCCGGGCCCGCCCCCACCCCTCCCCACAGCACGGAGGCCGAAGAATCTCTTCTCGCGTGCTGTTTGATCGACGGTGGCGACAGCGTTTCGGCCTGCTTGGAGGCGAAAGTTGAGCCTGAATCCTTCTATGAGCCGGGGCATCGGGTCATCTTCGAGACCCTCCTCGCGCTCTACCGTGCCGGCCATCCGGTTGATGAGGCTGTCTTGTCCGAGGAGCTGAGGAAGCAAAACCTCCTCGACGCGGTCGGCGGCCTGGTCCGCCTCAACCAGATCACCAACCGGATCCCCACCACCGCCCACCGGACCTACTTCATCGAGCAGGTTCGGGAGAACCAGCTCCTCCGCCAGCTTATCGCCACCGCAACCCACGCCATCGAGGGCTGCTACCAGTACCAGGGCGGCATTGAGGAGTTCATCGACAAGGTCGAACGCGACCTCTTCCAGGTTACCCAGGACCGGGCGAGCGATTCCGCCCGCGAGATCAAGGAACCCATCCGGGAGGCCACCTCTGTCATCGCGAAGATGCTGGAGCGGCGCGGCGAGCTCACCGGTGTCTCCTCCGGGTATGTCGATCTGGACAAGATGCTCTTCGGTTTCCAACGCCAGGAGATGATCGTCCTCGCCGCCCGCCCGTCCATGGGCAAGACCAGCCTGGCGCTCAACATCGCGGAGGCCGCAGCCATGCCCCGCGACCCGCGCAAGACACCGCCGGTGGGGGTCATGCTCTTCAGCTTGGAGATGGGCTCCTCTCAGATCGCCCTGCGCATGCTCTGCTCCCACGCCCGGGTGAACATGCAGCGCCTGCGGGATGGGTTCGTCGCCCGCGACGGCGAGGAGACCTCCCGGCTCGGGAAGTCCGCCGAGGCGCTCAAGAACGCCCCGATCATGATCGACGACTCCAGCAACCTCTCGATCATGGAGTTGCGCGCCAAGGCCCGCCGGGTCGCCCAGCGCATGCGCGACAAGGGCGGCCTCGGCCTGGTCATGGTCGATTACCTCCAGCTCGTCTCAGGCACCGATCCCCGCGCCAACCGCGAGCAGCAGGTCGCGGAGATTTCACGAGGGCTCAAGGGCATGGCCAAGGAGCTCAACGTGCCCGTGATCGTGCTCAGCCAGCTCAACCGCGCCTCCGAGAAGGAGAACCGCGTCCCTCGTCTCTCCGACCTTCGCGAGTCAGGATCCATCGAACAGGATGCCGACGTCGTGCTGATGCTCGCCCGGCCGAAGGACGCCGACGAACGCTTCCAGACCGCGGCCGACGCCGCGGATCTGATCGTTGCCAAGCAGCGCAACGGCCCCGTCGGCGAGATCAAGCTCACCTTCCTCAAGGACATCACCCGGTTCGAGAATCACGTCGCATGACCACTTCCCGCCCTTACGGCTTCACCCGCGGCGAGCTCGCGGCCGTCCTATGCATTCTGGCCGTCGTGGCATGGGGGGTAGTTCGGTTCATCCTCCCCTCTTGTGGACCTTGTGAGGTCTGCGCCAGGGTCAACGCGAAGGGCGGATTGAATATGGCGCACCAAGCGAACGCCTACCTTGCCGTGCTCCAATCCTGCAATCCCTTCACTATCGAGCCCGGTCCCGCCGCATGGGACCCCGACAAGCGGGTTCTCCATATCCCGCTGACCCCAGTCGCCAAGTCGGCCCACGAAATCCTCGCCGTCGCTCCGCGGATCGCACGCTCGGCGCAAGGAGCCGAAGTTGCGATCCACCTCTCCGACCTGCCGGAAGAGTTCACCCAACCTGGCGTTTTGCTCTACACGTATTCTGGAAGCGGGCTACCTACTATCCTCCCATCCCGTTAACCCCTCATCCTCTTAGGTGGTTGGATTCTCCGGCTCTTCGCTCCTCATCCTCTCGGGTTATTCGGCTTTCCGCCTATTGGCCTATTATTTGTAAGTACTTGCGTCCGTTCATGTTTTGGCGGTATTTCGCCATACGATGGCTGCCGGCGTCCACTCCCAAGACCGTTGGAACCAGCTCCGCGCGGCGGGGCTCCTTCCTGGCGTCGCCTCCCTCGCCGACTACACCGAGAAGACCTCCGCCGGCCTGGCGGCGGCGCAGTGGCTCGCACAGGAGCTTTGCGGCACCACCCCGCCCGACCCCGCCCTGATCCGGGACATCCACCGCGTCGCTTTCGCGGAGGTCGTCCCCTTCGCCGGCGAGTTCCGCAAGGACAATGGCGTCATGATCGGAGGCTACCCAGGGGCCGACACCTCCCGGATCAGCTACGAAATCGCCCTCTTGAACCGCCAGTACAGCGATATGCTGGCCGACGACCACACCCCGGCCGGGTGTGCCGCGGCCGTGGCGTTCTATCACATCCGGCTGATGCGGATCCACCCCTTCCGTGACGGCAACGGCCGCACGGGTCGCGTTCTCCTAGCCGCCCAGTGCGACGCCCTGTTCACCAACGGCGCCGGCGAGCAGGTGATGGCCGCGCTGGCGGCCGACAAGCCCGCCTACTATGAGGCGCTCCGGTCCGCCAACCGGCTGAATCTCGCCCCCTTGGCCGCAATCGTCACCCAAGCGCTCGGCATGGAGGGATCCCGCGAGGCCCAGAGCCCGTTCAGGGTCGCCCCCATCTTCCAAGCCAGTTACGGCGCCGAGGACCTCGACGCCGATCTGTCGGCAACTCGCACCTTGTCGCCTTAACATCTCGTTCCCTTGTTCGGTTCTCTTCCTCTTTTCCTGTTGCCTTATTAGGTTATTAGGTCATTGTGCCCAGTATGCAACCGCTCCCTTCTCCGTCAGCCACACCCGAGATTCCCGCTCGGCCGGCGCCGCGGCGCGGGCTCCAGTTCCGTCATGCGACCTGGTGGGGTGAGGACAATCGTCCGCTCCTCTGTGAAGTAACGGCCGTCCGCCACGACAGCGTCTACTACCACCCTGTGCACGACGGCCGGCGGTCCACTCGCGGGGGGATGACTTGCCCGGTCACAGACTTTCCCGCGCGGGTAGGGGAGTACGTCACGCCACACACAACCTCTTAACCTCTTTTCCTCTTATGTCCTTTCCTTCTCTTCCCCGTAACGCGCCATCCTCACAACATATCGGGGCGCCGACGAGTCCGACGCCGTTCCTGCGCACGGCCGTCCTCAACAACGAGATCGAGGGCTTCCCTGGCGCCACTCCCGGCCCTGCCGCCCAGTCCTCCGCCAACGCGCGAGCCTCGCAAGTTCTGGCCCGGCGTAAGAAGCCCTCACGTTAATCCCTTCTTAACCTCTTAGGCTCCTTTCATGTGAGCCTCATGGGGTGGCTGGGGATTCTCTGTTTTTCCGTTTGCGAAATGTGTTTGACTTGTCATTCAGTTTTCGGCGCCTTGTTCTCACCATGCCTCCGATGATTTCTCCTCTCAGCCTCAGCCGCTCTCTCCAACGGAAGACCATGCGGCCAACCGGGAAAAATGGGCGACCGTTCAGCGTGGTTTCCCCGGAGCTCGCGCACACCTTCCGCCTGCTCTACTGCGACGGGAAGGGGATGCCCATCGCGCAGATCGCTCGCCGGCACAATGTCACCCCGGCTCTCGTCCATTACCACGTCCACCGCGGCAAGGACCACCCCGTCCCAGCCTGGCTGGCTCACGTCGAGGCCGCCGTCTCCAGATTCTGCGACGGCAACGTTCAGGCCGCCAGCGAATGCCTTTCCGCCGCGGCCACGGCCGTACTTCACCCGCAGGTACCGACCGCCCCGGGGCAACTCTCGATGATCTGACCTTCATCGGAATGCCGCATCCCAACCGCAGTACCACCTCGCTCCTATGATCGCCGAAATCCTCCAAGCCCCCTCGGGAGCCTGTCTGCATCACCCCCGCCTCCAACGCTGCGGCACACGGATCGACGGCATCAGCGACATGGCCGGCCGATCCGGCAAGCAGTTCATCGTCCGCCAGGCGTTCGATGGCCAGTGGTGGCTGACCGCCGAGAACTGGGTCATCGAAGTTGCCGACTCGCTCTCCGATCTTCTCACCCAGCACGGCGCCAGGGCCGGAATTTCCCCCGAGCTCTGCGCCGCCATCATGCAGGAAGTGCCGTCCAGCAGTCTCGCCACTTGAAGGGATACCAGCGCCCATGTTCCCTCGAATCGCAACAGATCCGATCAACCTCGAAGCGAGTCGTCTGCTCAGTCGCAAGGACGGCGCACCAGACCCGGAGAAGATCCAGCAACTCATTACCGCCATCTCCGCGAAAATCGCGGAATGTGACACCGCGATCACTTCGATCTCCACGCAGATCGACCGAAGAGGGGAGGATGACGCCAATTGGGCTCGCGCTGCTCGTTTGGCGAGGGTCGGGTACATCAAACAACGCCAGTCGCTTCGCAAAACCCTCGCCACAGCTCGGGAGGGGATGGTCACGATCCGCCGGGCTATCGAGACAAAGGCCAAGAACGAGCGACTCAAACTCCAGGCGACGACGGCGCTCCAGATGCGAGCGCTGAATCTCCGTGAGAAGACAGCTAAGTTTGCAATTCAGGTCGATGCCGAGACCGAACAGCGCCGCCGATTCGCAATCTGCTTCCGGCGAGCATGCAGGGAGATCGTAGGGGAGGATGTGTTCCAATCCATCGTCGCGCGGGCAGATCAACTACAGAAACTCTCTTCAACCTCTCCGTCAGAGAGCAACCCCGCGATCACCCCCTAGTTTCACTGAATCCGGCGATTCCTAACCCTCCTCACATCACCATCATGCTTGGTCCCATCGAGAACCTCGAAGCCTACCTCAACGCGAACATCATCGGCCAGGCGGAAGCCGCGCGCTCAATCGACACCGTCATCAAGCGCACATTCCCAGCCGAGGGAAAGCCGAGCCTCTCGAAGGCCGGGCGCCCCTACGGGACTTTCCTCTTCCTCGGGCCAACCGGCACCGGCAAGACCGAGATCACCCGTTGCGCCTGTCGCTACCTCTTCAGTGAACCGGACGCCCATGAGGACTCCACCGCGTGGGAGGGGCGATTCTTCCGTTTCGACATGTCAGAATACCAGCTCCAAGAGAGCGTCCGCATTCTGCTCGGGGAGAGTCGAGCGCAACAGGGCCTGCTCGGCGACGCCATCGACCGCGGGAACGAAGCTGGGGGAGGAGTGCTACTCTTCGATGAGATCGAGAAGGCGCATCCCCAGGTGCTGAAGCTCTTCCTCGGCCTCAACGACGCCGCCCGCGTCACCATGACCACCGGGGAGACCAAATGCGCCGACCGTTTCTACCTCGTCAGCACCTCGAACCTGGGCTCCGCTCAGGCCATCCAGATGGACGCGTCGTTCTACGCGTCGATGAAGCGGCATGTGCTGCAAACCGCTCGCAAACACCTCTCGCCCGAAGTCTTCGCCCGCATGGGCGAGAAGATCGTCTTCAACAAGCTCTCCTACGAGAACCAGCTCACGATCTGCCGAAACATGCTCGCCAACGAGCTGCGCCACATCGGGCGCAAGATCCGCCGCAACATCACTGCAACGGAGGATGTCTTCAAAGTCCTGGTGAAACTCGGCTTCGACAAGTACCTCGGCGCACGCCCCATGCGCGACGCCATCGAACGCGCCATCGGCAACGTCGTCGCCGATTGGATGCTCGCGAACAAGAACTGGCAGGCGGGGAACAGCCCCTTGGTGATCGAAGTTGCCGCCGAGAACCTCGTCATCCGCGAGCTCCAATAAGTTGCGCGCTCGCAACCTCCGCACCTCTTAACTTCATGGCCTTAGAACCAACCACGACCGGAGCGGCAACAGCCGCACAGAAGCCCAAGCCTCCGAAGCCGGTCTACTCGACCGCACAAGAGCGGCTCCCGTACCTCGACGTCGAATGGAAGGACCGGTTCCTCCAGATCCAATACACCGCCGTCATCGACATCACCTACAACGACTACGTCTTCACGATCACCACCACCCGCTACGTCATCACTCTGCGCATCTCCCCGGCGGAGAAAACCTTCGACGTCGCGAAATTCCGCACGGATTTCCAGTCCGGCCGCGTGACCCACATCCGCCCGAACGAATCCTTCGGTGCCACCGTCACCGTCAAAGAAATCACCAAGAACGGGCTGCGCGAGCTCTGACAGCGATGAGAACCTCCCTGGTCGATTCCATGCAGCGCGGTCCCCGGCGGGAGTATGACCAATTCATGACGCCCCTCTGGGCCGCTGAGGCGATGGTCGCGGACGCCCTTGAAGAGGTACCGAAGGGCAGGGGAGTGCTGGATTTCGGCACCGGGGAGGGCGCTTTCCTGGCCTCCATCCCGGCGGACTACCGCGCCGCCGGCATCGAGATCGACCCGTTGATGGCAGCTCGCTCCCAGACCCACTCCGGCCGCCCCGTCGTGGTGGGGGACTTCCGGACGTGCCCATTGCCGTTCCCTCCCGATGTTGTGGTGGGGAATCCGCCTTTCGCCCGAGCTCTCGTTGACGCACTCCTCCGGCGTATCCATCCGCTACTTCCTTCCGACGGACTCGCCTGTCTACTGCTCCCGGCGGCGCACTTCCAAGTCAGCCGCTCGGTGATGAGTTGGCACGAGCTGTACTCCATCGAACAGCGGTTTCTCCCCCGCGACCTGTTTCCCAATCTGAGCATCCCCTTGTGCTGGGCGAAATTCCGACGCGCCAACACCCGCACGCTCGTCGGTTTCTTCCTCTACGAGTCCCAGGCGGAGGTGCGCGATCTCTCCAAGGATGCGCGGCTCCTCCTCGTCCGCGGCCGAGAAGGTCGCAGAGGCGCCTGGCGGGCAGTCGCCAGCGCAGCCCTCGAACAGGCCGGAGGTGAGGCGTCCCTCTCCGCAATCTATGCCTTTGTCGAAGGACGCCGCCCCCACCACGGCAACAAGCATTGGAAGGAGCAGATCCGGAAAGTGCTCCGCCGGTGTTCCGACTTTATCCCTACAGGCGAGGCCCGCTATCGGCTCGCCGCGTGAAAGACCAACCAGTGTACCGCCATGCTCCTCTCCCCGGCCCCCGAACTTACACTTGATGACGTCGGAAGTCTCTCCGACCCGCTGATGAGATTCCTCCACTCTCTCAGCCTGCAAGCGCCGTCACGGGCGCGCAAGGCGCTCTCGAACCAATTGCCCCCGGAGACACGCGCGGGGTCCCATTTCGGCTCCGCCTTGCGGACCTTCGCCATCTCCGACGTGTTGCGACGGATCGCCGACGCGCATGCGAGATCGTCACAGCGGTCCCATGCTCCCGCGGGCACCATCCCTCTTCTACGGTGGATCAGCTCCGAATGTGCCCAGTTTTGCGAGGGCTCCGTCCGGGGCTCGGACATCCACACTGCACACCACCTCTCCCGTGCACTCATCCTCGGCAACGACATCACTTTCGGGCCAAATCGCCGTTGGGATTTCGGTCCCGAGGTCGATCCGCTCGGTAGCATGGTTGCGAACACGGCCTGCGATGCCAATTCCGAGCTCGCCGCTTGGCTCGCAGTCAACACCGCGGAGTTGCTCCATGTTCTCGCCGCCATGCTCGCCACCGCATACCGCGCCGAGATCGCCCGCCTGCCATTCATCTACCGCCACATCGCGCACTGGCGCCGGAATGACGTCGAACTGCCATGGGAGCGCAACCTAACGGTCCCTCTCTCCTCATTCTTCAACACCGCCGGCGTTGTCCGGTTCCCCCTATGAGATTTCCACGTGGCCTTGCCGGCGGCGGCGAGTTTCTCGCGCCCTTCCGTCCCGTCCCCGTTGCAGCCGCCCAGGTCTGGCGCAAGTGCGGCCCCGTGGATGCGCTCAAGATCGAGCGTGTCGTGATGCGCGAGCACCTCGGCTACGACGACGGCTTGCCCGGCGTCGTCTGCCGTTTCTCCCACATGGTGGGCGGCTCCCTGCGCTGGAGCCGTCGGTTCTTCTTCCCCGCGCGTGACGAAGCTGACTTCCATCGCCTCATGCGTGAATCCGGCCGCGCCCTCTGCTGACTCTTCCCATGGACTTCACCGAATCCTGCCGTCAACTACAAGAGAGCATCCGTGCGTCCTGCCGCCAACTCGGGGCGAGTTTCAAGTTCGTCTCCGTCGAGGCATTCCCCGACCGGAGCATGATCATCCACGCCATGCCCATCGGAGGATGGGATCGTGGTGAAACGCCCCAGGACCGGATCGCCGCAGTGATCGGGGAGGCGGGCCTCGCCGACGTCCCGTGCGAAGTGCGGCTGTACCCGCTCGGCGTATAGCCCCGGCCGCTGGAGGACTCCTCCTTCGAGCGCTTCCCCATCCTGATCGCCCGCCGCACTCCGGAAGGCGGGATCTTCGGAGTATGGGGTTGGGAACTGCGGAGCGGATCTATCGAAGAGGCTGTGGCCGCGCGAGCGGTCGAACCCGCCGAGGCGGTGGCCTTCATCGCCGCGCTCCGCGATGGGCTAGTGTCCCGCCGGGACCTGCCCGGCTTCTTCCGCCAGGCGCCCATCGAAGCCGCGAGCCTTGAGGACGCCTACGGGCGGATGCCCGCCAGCGCCGCGGATCAACGTTCCGTCCTCATTTACGAGGGGGACGAGTGGGTTTCAGGGCTGCACAACGGCCCCGGGTCCGGCCACCCCGGGACGTGGCTCGGACCAGTCGCGACCTACTACGATGTGCCGGTCGCCAGCGCGAAGTTGGCCGCAAGAAAGTCCGTCGAGGATGTGGCGGCACGCATCACCCTGTCGGGCTGCTATGCCCAGCTCCTTGAAGCCTTGACGCTGTTGGAGGACCGCCCGCGCCCTCAATACGGCCGCTTCGAGCAACATCCGGCACTTCAGCTTCTCTGCGCATGGTGGAACCGCACGGCGCCGGCGGAGTACCGCACCGCTGGAACGTTCCGGATCTACGTCTGGAACGAGAACACGCGCGTCTTCGCGCCCGGCGACCCCGAGGAGCCACCCCTTCAGGCAAGCGCGGCGGCCGAGCTCAAGGGGACTGCGCTGTTCAGGGATCCTGGCGCCCCGACGGTGCTCGTGCATTTCATCCGCGGCCGGAAGTATGACCAGTGCACCCCCAGCGGCATTTCAATTTACGACACCGCCGGCGAGCTCGTCTGGGAAGTGGGTTCCGACCGCCACGAGTACGACGAGGCGTATTACGCCTACGTGGGCCTCGAAACTCTCGCCCAGGAGCTCAACTCCGAGGCGGAACCGCGAGCGTGATCGTCGTTTACCCGGTTTGTCTTCCATGGGAACAAGAAACCCGCCCCTGTGACTGGGGCGGGTTTCTTGTCTTCGGCTCCGTGGGGTGGGCTTTCAGCTCCGTCCGGTGATTCCACGGTCGCCAGGGCCTTCCGCGCGGTACTTGTCGGCTTCGCTGATCCGGTCGAGCACCGTGCCGACGAAGACCGTAAACGTGCTCCGGTGGGCCTTGCTCCAAGCCGCCACATCGACCCCGCAGCTCTCACGCAGCGCCAAATGCCCCACGAACAGGGCGCCGACCGCGAAAACGGCGACGACCCAGAAGGTCACGAACGACTCAAGCGAGATTGGATTTCGCATGGCGTTTTCCTCCGGTTGGGGGTGGGGGTGGGGTTAGAGGGGCAGCGAGGCACTCTCGACCTCTTCGGCCTCGGCCGCAAATCGGCCACCTTCAATTCGGAGTGAAGTTCCGCGAATCTGAAAACCGGCCGGGCAGACCCCGTGCACCGAGTCGGGAGTCGTAGCAGCAAAGACCGTGATCACGCGCGCGGCCACCGGCCGATAGATCGGGAACCGCCGTGTTGTGGAGCTTTGGGAATGCATTTTGCGCCTTTCTGTAGGAGTGGAGGTTGCGTTGTTTCTGGGCTCAATCTACCCCGTGAAACAGTTCTGTAAACTCCTTTTTTGTAACGGGTTACCAAACTATTGCCCCAACGGCCTCGGGGTTTCCCAACCCAATAGGTCGAGAGCTTTTCAAGCGCTCAGCCGCGTAACCCAAACCCCCAATAACCCATCAGGGCACGCTACATAGGCGCCACGCTGGGCCGCACCCTTTACCTCTTAACCTCTTATCTTCTTATCTTATTTATTTCCTTGCGCAGCTCGTGAAATGTGCTAGACAAGTCAGCGTCATTTAGGACACCTCGAAACCACCTCACTTATGGCCTCAACCAAGATCGAAATCGCCAAAGTCGCGGACACCCTCCGCTCGAATCAACTGGAACCGGCGGTCATGCGCCGAATCCTCGAACAGCTCAACAAGCTCACCGAGGAAGCCGCCAAAGAGGAGGGGGAGAAGCCGCCGGCGCTGAAGAAGCAGTTCGTCGTGATCGTCTCCGATCCGGACGGCGTGATGCCCGAGCAGGAGCTCGCGGCATGGGTCGTCCAGATCCCCGAAGATGCCAGCCCGCTCTCCCTCATGGAGCGCGTGCACAAGGCCGCCTACGATTTCAATGCGACTCGCCGCGGGCGGAAGCTCCCGGTGGAGACCATCGGCGAAGCCTTCGAGACCATCCCCACCAAGCAATTCTCCGAGGCTGAGGTCTGGCCCAAGACCAAGGTTCCCGTCCTGGTCGTCACCACGGACAACAAGCTGCCGAAGGACAAACCGTCGGCGAAGGAATAACCCTCCACTCACTCAAGGAGACCCCTCCATGAACCCGGCTCTGTCGTACTCCGCAGTCCTGTCGCTCGAATGCCGCCGCCTTGACGCCAGCAACTCGCTCTCGATCACCGAGGATTCGGGGCGAGCGCTGGTGCGGGTCGGTCCGCTCGCCGCCATTGACGGCGACCAGCTTCTCACCGCCCTGCGCAAGCTCCCGGACAACGCCGGCAGCGCCGCGGTGTTCGACACTGCCCGGGAGCTGGTGGCCACCACGTTGGCCGCCCGCTTCAACACCACCCCTGAGCGCATTCGCGCCCAGTTCACCCAGAACGCCACCAGCGTCCAACAGATGGCGGACAAAGCAGCCGCGCGCCGCGGGCGCCGGCTCAACGGGTACACCGCAGCCGATCTGCGGCGCCTCGCCGCGGAAGCCGCCGTCCGCGCTGGGATCGTCCAACCGAACGCCGCACATGCCTGAGCAGGTCGCCACCCCCACGCAGTTCTACGTCGTGACGACGCGCCCCCGCGACCGCATCTGGCCGGGGGCCTCCGAAGAGGAGGTCCGTCGGACACTGACCCCGCAACTCAAGCCCGGCGAGTCCATCGTCGCCATGCGCCCCGCTCTCCAGATCGACATCGCCTATGTCGCCGGACAGGGTGGGGACCGCCCGCAGTAGAACCCCGCCTCTTTCATATCCTCCACCCATGCCACTATCCCTCAGTCACGCGACCACTGCCCTCACCATGGAAGAGGTCGCCGCCATGCTCTCAACTCATGGTGAACCGGACTTCTTCAAGACCCGAGCCAAGGGAGTATTAGCGGAATCCGCCGCCCTTTTGCAGGTCACCAATGTTCCAGTGACCCGTGTGGCAATTCTCGCACTCGCAAGCTCTCCGGAGCTTGTGAGTGCCCTGCGCCAGTTCGGGACGTCCATGAACATGGCCGACCAACTGCCGCCGCCTGCCACCTTCACGGGGGAACCTGCCGACCAACGGCGCGCCGTTATCGGGACCCTGGCTGGATTGCTTGGGATCTACGCTCGGGCCTAATTCCCCAGCGCACTCTAGGATGAGCACCTCCTACAAGATCGGCCTCGCCGCCATTTCCTCCATGTTGAGCGCCTACGTCGCCGGCTCACGCCTCGCGGCCCCCGACGCTTGGACGCAGTGGCGCACGTACGCGGCGATCCTAGCCTTCGCGGTCTGCGCCACGGTCTTTCTCCGCCACCTCCTGGCCCTGCACGCCGACCTGACCGCGATCACACAGATCCGGCCGCTGCAACGCCGGGATGGCAAGTGGCTTATCCCCTGAGTGATCCCGGCCCCTTCACCATGCTTACCCTCCATCTCTACTGCCTCGGGCACGACCCCTACGGCGACGGCGGCGGCATCTCCCGCTGGGGCGAGCGCAAGGGCAAGTTCCCTGACATGGAGTCCGCACTACACGGCCTCCTCGTCGGGCATCCGTACCCGACGGCACTGACCGGCCGCTTCAGTGGAGTCTTCATCCCCGGCGTCTCATTGAAGGACGTGCCGGAGGCGGAGGTCATCCAGGTCTGGTCCACCGAGCCCCGGGCGCTGGCGAACATCGCCAACTTCAGCAAGTCCTTCCCCGATGTGCGTCCCAAATACTGGCCCCACACCGGCGACGGAACCAACGTCGGCCTGCTTGCCGAGATCCACATCAAGACTGTCCGCGAGTGGCAAAGACCGGCGGTCGCCGGTCTTCTCACGGACGGCAGCGGCATCCCCGCGAGCGCCAGCGCGGCCGGTGCCTTCACCTTGTCTTTCACCCCTCAGAATCTCAACGCGCTTCAGGTTCGCCTCTTCAAGGCGCAACTCGCCAGCTTCGGCGCCGAACACCGGGCAGGGGAGTCGATTGAGGTTCTCCAAGGGCACATGGCCCGCTTTGGCGAAGGCATGCGGATGATGAAGGCGTACATCAGCGGCACCCACGGGCTCCAGACGCTCGCCCGCGGTGAGCGCGCGCCGGCCGAGCTCCCCTACAGCATCTTCCAGAGCCGGCTCTTCCTGACGGAAGAGCTCGGGCTGATCGCCAACCTCATCGACATGGACCACCGGGACATGGATGCCATCGACTCTTGGCTCATGCGCAGCGAACGGTGGAAGAAACTCCTGCCTTTGCCCAAATGCATCTTGGTCACCCGCATCTGCCGCGAACGCAAAGAGTATCGTGAGGAAGGCGCATTCGAGGCCGCCTACCACAACCATTTCAACATGGAGTCGCTCGTCTGGATCCGCGACGGCGACAACGTGTGGCGCTTCGCTACGGACATTCAGTTCGAGGACCGGGTATTCCCGGCGGGCGACGATGCGCCGGCCCTTGCCCGTCGAATTCAGGAGAAAATCTGGCAGGAGCATTGGAACGGCGCGCGCCGACGGGGGCGGGAGGAGTGGGCGAAACGCTCGCGGCATTCCAATGAAGAGCCTGTGGCACCCACCCGGGCGCCCGAGAACGAGCGCGAGCCCGTCGAGGTCCGCTGGCTCAGCGATGTCGAATACCCGACGCTCGATGCGTACCTTGCCAGCGAGCACTACACCCCCGAGCTGGACGCGTACATCCGGCGCAGGGCCAATGATGGCGCGCGGCAATACCAGCGGGAGATGATGCCCTTCGCGCTCCTCCTCCAAGGGCTCATCGACCAGAAGAACCTCCTCAACATCCCGCCAGGAACCGACATCTTCGATCCCGAGAATCACCGGCGCTTCATCCGCCTGGTCAATGATTTCTCGGACGGGCTCGCCGACGACCGCTTCCAGAAACAGTGGGACGCCCTCACCAAAGAGGAGGCGCTTCGTCCGGGCGACCGCATCATCGGTTGGCGCTGGGCGTGTTATACCGAGCATTACAGCCACGTCGCGCGGTGGAATCATGGTTCCCGCACCAGCACCCCGATGGTCTTCACATTCCACCACCTTGTATCCGCCGAGGATGCCAAGGATGGGCGCACTTTCTATCCGGATTACCATCGTCTTCATGTCCACGAGTGGGAGCTCTCGCGCCGCTGGGTCTCCAACACTGGTCCCTTCACGAAGAAGCTGGCCACCGCCTCCATTGACATGTCCCGCTGGATCCCCGTCGGCCTGCCCGCGAGCCTGGCGGAACGCCTCCTCGATGACCGCAACTGGAAGCGCACCCATCTCTGGGCTGTGCCACTTCTGGCCCAATGGAGCTCGATCCAACGACAGCTCCGCGAACTTTCCCCGTCGCCGGCGCCAGTGCCCCTCAAGCTCCGCCAAGTGGGGGACACGGAGGATCCCGCATGAACACACTCGTTCCACGCGACCACGATTTTGCCCGAGAGCAGTGCATCAACGCAGCCTTCCTGCCGCTCGGCGAGCCCACCGACTGGGACGCGGTCATCGCCCATGCCGCGGATCTCGATGTGGATGCCCTCACCGCCGAACTGCGCTCCGGTGAACCCTACGCCGACACCGCGCTCAATCGGCTGACGGTGTTCCGGCTCAACACCAAGATCCGGATCGCCCTGCGGCACGCCAAACATCGCCCGCAATACGGCACGGCCATCTGCTCATCTTGCGGCGCGCGCCACACCGACCCCGTCCTTTCTGCAAGCTGGGCTGTCGGCCGGTGCGTCTACTGCGAGGAATCCAGTCACCTCATCTACAGCCAGCGCGGTCTCGACTGGGGCGGTGGCCTCCGCCTCGCCTTCGATACCAGCAACAACACCTGGGGCATCGCCTACACGAGCACCAGCGACCGGGACAGCTATCGCGCCGGCATCGTCGTCACAGGCTATCCGTCACGTGTTGATGCATACGTCGCGCTTCAAGCCTCCGACTACTTCATCTCGCTCTACAACCAGAGCTGCAAGGAGGGGACTGAAGTCTCGGCCGACGAGGTCCTCCCCATTGGGAAGCTCTTCAGCCTCGATCTTCCGCTCTCTCCCTCGGGCTGGCGCGCCTTCCTGACGGAGTGCATGCGCTCCGCCGGCACTCAGAACAGCGAGCCGTACAGTCGCGCCGTCACCGACACGATCCGCGAATACTTCCGGGCGGGGCGGTGAGGTCGTTTCTCAACACTGCGAACTCCATCCCGCCATGCGTGAGTACCTCTCGGTTCCGTTCTCCGAACATCAAACCGCCAAGCACCGCGGTGCTGCTTGGGACCAGTCGTTGAAGTCCTGGTATATTCCAGACGGAGTCGATCCGACGCCGTTCGTCCGCTGGCGCAAGGCCCACTGCTCCGGCGAGCTCCTCGCCAGGTTGCCGCCCGTGTTAGCGAATTTTCTCCAGGTCTGCGTCCCCGCGCTCGGCCAGCACCACCGCAAGGGGGCGGAGGCTTTGCATCTTCTCAAGGGTGTGCTCCCAGCTCTTCCCTTCGTCAAAGAGCTCGATGAGGACATTCGCGTCGCAGGTGACCTGGACGGTCATTACGGCGGTTCGGAGCACGGGGTCGAGGTGCCGGTGCGGATCGACGGCCGTATCTCGTGCGTCTTCTGCAATAGCCACAGTGTCTCATCCGGCCCCTTTCGCGCACAACACCCCTGGTCCGGCATCTTCGACCTGACCATGCAAGAGATTGCCGATCCACTTGGCACCCCGTCGATCATGGGGGAGGCCGACGAGCTCCTCTTCCAGCGATTGGGGCGCACTCTCTTGCGCCGCTGGGATCATCCTGGCTGGCTGATCCATCTCACCTTCCTCAAATCGTCCGGAGCGCTTCTCCGGGCGACCGTTCAACGCGACGACTGATGCCTACCATCGCCCCAATCACCCCGGCCGGCTGCAATACCGTCGGCCCCAAGATGACCCTTCTGCCCGAGGGCAGGGGAGTGTTCCTGGTGGAGATGGATGCCGCCACATTCGCGAAGCTCCAGCCAGAAGCCGGTGAATGGCTTGAGGCGTCGAAGTTTTTCGATGACGATGGCGCCGGCGGTTCAGCGGTCACCGTGAAAGGGCCTTTCTCCCAGAAGAAGTGCACCCGTTCGGATGGGTGGGAGCTCATGGTGCGGTTCAAGATCCATCGCCACGCCGGCTGATTCCGGACGTGTGTAAACCGCGTGACATCACGTCACCCGAGCGGATACGCTTCGCTCCAAGGATGAGCCGCTTTCTCTCCACTCCTCGCCTCAAATATAATCTCCGTCCAGCACAGGCCCGCGCGATCTCGCGTTACGCCGCTGGTGGACCTTGCCCCGAGTGGATGATGGGCATCGAACGCTATCCGGTCCCTGGGGGCTGGATGGTCAAGGTGCGCAAGAACCGCAAACTGATCCTGGAATTCTTCCGCGACCGCGATTGGGCGCACACCATGAGGCCGCTCCTCCACGCCGCCTTCGCCGCGCTCTGCCTGCGCAATGCGATCTGCGGCCCGATGCCAGTGGAAACCGCGCCGCGCCGCAAGCCCTGCGGCGGGATGATCGGGCACTACCGCGCGCCGGCGTTCCACATCCGGCCGGCCTCAGCGCCCCACAACGGCCGCGCCGCCTGGGATCACTTCACTCGCGCCGCCGGCCGCGCGCCGGACCGGATCGTCTGGGACCAGCCCGGCAAGCAATGGCTGGCCTATTTCCAGAAGGAAGCGCCAATGGCCCTGCGCCGAGGCGAGAAACCTCGCCGACTTTCGCGCCGCACCGGCGTGGCATCCCAATGAAAACACTCCTCGCTCTCACGCTGGCCTTCATCACGGCCGCCAGTCACGCCCAGCTCACCGCCGACAATGTGGCCGAGCTCCGCAACCGGCCGAAGGTCTCCATCGTCGCGGAGAACACTCCGTTGTCGGCCATCCTGGCGGACGCGAACATCGGCTATGTGTGCGACAAGGAGGTGGGCGACCTGCCGTTCACCTTCACCTTCTCCGGCACTCCCGGGGATCTGCTCTCCATGATCGAGGAGCGAGGAACCGTGGTTTTCAACTACAGTGACGGCCTGGTCTTCGCCCACCGCGATGTGCTCCTCACCACGCCCTACGTGCTCCAGTACCTGAAGCCGAACGCAGCCCGCTCCCTCCGGGATAGCGTCCTCCGCCTCCTGGCGTGCGACCCAAGCCTGGTGAACGTGACCATCCCGCAGGGTGGGGGCAGCCCGCTCCTCACCGTGACCGCGACCGCCCGCGGGCATCGGCTCGTGGCTCCGTTCATCGCGACACAGGACCAGCCGGCGCCAGTCGCGACATTCATCTTCCAGTTCCCCGACGGCAAACCCCTCTGGGGCTCGCTCCGTCGCGAGGAGGGGGGCGTCTGGAGCTACGCGTCCCTCATGTACATCCCAGTGTCTGACCCGGCCGGCAAGATCAGCAATGTGGAGGTCGGCCTTCAGGTCCGAGTGTGGCCCGAGGACGACAAGCTCGTCTACGAACTCCGTCACAGCGCGATCACCAGCTACCGCGAGAACGGCGACCCGGTTGCCACCCCGCGCATCTTCAAGGGCCGCCTCACCGATTCGCAGACCGTCATCGACGTCCCGGAGATCGAGGTGGCCGCGCCGAAGAAGCAGAAGAAGGGGGCGCAGCCAGTCCGCCGCATCCCCACCGGGACCTACAAGATCACCATGCTTCCAGCCGAGTGATCGCAGCTCTCGTCCCCGCGCGCCCCGGCCCACGGCCGGGGCTTTTTCATGCGTGCGGCTCAGTCCACGTACTCGAACTCGATCCGCGTGACGACCTTCGCGGGGACGCACTCGTCATGAGTGCGCCCGAAGAATTCGATGAACTGCGCCGGCGTCATCTCAGGGAACCCTTCCCGCACGCAGTCCGCCTGGTCGATCCGGTTGAGCGGCTCCCGCCGTGTGTTCAAGATCCGGATCACACAGAGCGTGCGCACCTTCTCGCCTTTGCGCAGGCCCTGGCATTTCTCGCAGGCGAGCACGAGCTCGCCGGGCTTGAGGTACTCCCATCCGTCGCGGCGCGTGACGGTCTTCGTCCGCTCCCTGACCTGACGGGTGGTCAACTGGAATGACATTCGACGCATAAGATCAGTTCGGCCCGACCATGACTCGCGGCCGTTCGGTGAGGAGGATGTCCCGGGTAAGCGCCGGATGGATGACCCACGGCACCCGGATTGTCCGCAGCTCCACCAACTGCACATGCAACGTCCCGGCGCCAAAGCGGGCTTGGAGCGGGCTCTGGGTGCAGGTGCAGTTCAGCACGAGGTTGAACGGAACGGTGTCGGCGGTCCGCCAGAACACACCGCTTTCGAGCACGAGCTTCCCCTCCTCCAGAATCTGCCGGATGTGCTCGAAGCGGAGCAGCCGCCACGCGAGCGCAAGCAGCGCCAGGGCGGCGCCAATGACGAACATCGCGTAGCCTTGGGCAACCATAGCCGCCGGCATCCAGGCCACGCCGAGCCAGGCGCAGGCCCCTACCGCGGTGACAGCCGCGCCAGCCCAGAACGCCGGACTGCTCACGACGAGGATGTAGGCGTAGGCCACGTGCGGCCCCACCAGCAAGGGCTCCGCGACGGCCTGCGGCTGTCGGGCCGCCAGTTTTCCCATCCGTTGTTGAAGTTGGCTCTCGGTCGCTTTCATACGGCAAGAAGATCCCGCTCCGGCGATCCCGCCAGGTACCCGACGGCCGGCAACCGGCACATGGCCCCGCGAAGATTGTCGAGGTAGCGTTCGCTGATGAGGAAACGGCGGTCCAATCGCAGCGCGGCGGCGGCCGTCTTCGCCGAGCCCCCGAACGGGTCCCAGACCAGGTCGCCAGGCTCCGTCGTGAACTGGATGAAGAATTCGGCCAGCTTCTGCGGCATCATCGCCGGATGCTGTTCCACGCCGACCTGCGCGCAGTACCGTCGGTAGGCGAGATCCCGGTCGGGCGGCATGACGTGAAGATTGCCGGGAATGCAGCCTCCGTTGTCGCGCCGATGTCGGATGCCCGGCGTCTGGATCTGGCTCGGGCTCGCACTGCGGACAATCTCCCCGCCGCTCCCGATCAATCGGCGGTGCCGCGACGTGTACGGGTTGAGCACGCGTAGATTGCAGCACTTCGTGCGGCCGTTGGGGGAGAGGAGGTAGACCGGTTCGATCCCGTTGACGCAGTGCGTCCGCTTCTTGGTGACGTAGTCGCTGCTGCGCGGCTTGGTCGGGTTGAACCAGTAGTGCTCGTCGATCAGGTTCCACCCGAGGTTGTCCACCAGCGCCGTGAGCAACCGATGCTGGTAGGCATTGCGCACGCCGGCGCCAGGCATGAACGTCGGCCCGAGGTTCAGCACGAAACAACCGTCCGGCGCCAGCTTCGGCCGGAAGAGCTCGATGTGATCGAGGAGGGTGGTCAGGTAGTGCTCGGGGCGCCAGTCGGAGATGTCCTCGTCGTACACCCGCGGCTTGACGAGCGGGTAGGGTGGCGAGGTCAGCACGCACGTCACGGCGCCATCCTCGACGTACTGCACGGCGGACTTCGCCTCCGCCCAGAGCAGCGCGCCATCGGGGCTCTGATAGACGGTCACCACGACCGACGGCTTCGCCATCCGGTCGGTCTTCGCGCCGGTCTGGGTCAACGACCAGACGCCCCAGCCGGCCGGGGCCACCAGATCGGCCAGGACCGCGTTCTGCCGCGTCCAGCGCACCTTGCGGTCGAACACCTTCACCTCCTCCTCTCGTGGACCGACCCGCACCGTCGCCGCGCGGGCCTCCGCGGGCAACCCGATCCGCTCGGCGACCGCGTCGCAAGCGTCCCGCGCGCGCATGGGACCGTTCTCGGCGAGAACGTCGAGCAGGGGGAGGAGAAGCTCGGTCTGGGTCGGGAGGTTCATGTTTCCTCGGCCGCCACACCGACCGACGGCCGCAGCGATCTCAGCTCGTCCATCACATACGGCGGCAGTGATGTACGGATACCGTGGTAGCGCAGCGCCTCCTCCGGAGTCCGTCCCTTCATAATCTCCTGCACGACCCTGATCACATGGTGGAAGCGGTGGGCGATTGTCCGCTCCGCCTGTTCAAGGCGGACCCGCTTCTGAAGCTCCCGAAGCCGCTCGTAGCGGGTCGCATGATCTCGCGCCACCGCCAGCGCCAGAATCACGTCCCGTTGGCGCTCAGGCGTGGTCGGATGGACCGCCGGCGGCACCACCCGCCGAATGGTTGTTCCCTCCTGGCTGAAGAGGATCACCCCCCAACCCGCGGGCCACTTTGCCTCGGGAACCAGGTGCTCCGGCATCGCAATGTAGCAGAGATTCGTCGGCCAGGTCTGCGGCGCCCACTTTCGCTTCCGGTCACGACTGTAGTCGGACAGGCTCACCTTGACTTCCACGGCCACGGTCAGGATTGGTGGGACCGCGTCCTTGGCGGCATTCCACACCTGCATCGCATCGCCGAATACCTTCTGCTGTGCCTCGCGCTCAGCCTCCGGGACGCCGAACCAGCGGGGGGACCGCGGCGGGCGGGGGAGTAGCTTGAGCTCGATCATTTCCGTTTGGGTGGGCGTGCCCACCCCCGCGGCGTCCGCCACCCATCCCGGCGCGACAGGAACCTCGGCCTCCACCGGCTTGAAACCCTTGCCGTCGAGCCACAACACCACGTTGCGCGTGATGTTCTGGGTGAGTTCGGTCTTGTTCCGGTCGTAGGTCATGGGTCAGGCGGCCCGCGGTTGGAGGATCTCAGGCCAGACTCCGCCCTCATGCCGGCGGGCTTGGCACCAATCCCAGATCAGGGCGTCGAGCTCCCGCGGTTTCAGCTTTCGCGCGTCCGCCTCCGCCAGGAAGCGGCGTTCGAGGGACGCGTATTCAGCGGAGGCGCTCGGGGTCCCCAGCGGGGCCGCGACGCCGATGAACCGCAGCCATTTGAGCACATGGGTGTCGAGCGCAGCGAATCGTGCATCGGGCCGCGTCCAGAGGATGAAGAATCGCGCCGTCTTCGGACCGATGCCGTGGATCTTCTCCAGTTCGTCTGGGGTGCAGGTTGTGAGGTCGAGCTTGGCTGTGGCGGCTTCCTGCCACCCGCGGGTGAGGCGACCATAGTTCCCGATCCGGATCTCCCGGAGCACCTTCTCCAGCGAACCGGCGGCGCCCAGACGCCGGACCGCGGCGAAGGGAGCCTCATTCTCCTGCATCCAGCCGAAGAGGCGGTCCATCGCATTGCGGATCATCTCCGCGCTCTTGCCCGCGACGGCGATGGAGTAGAGAAGCCGGTATTCGAGCTCTGCGACTTGGTAATTCACCAGTGCGACCCTTGGCATGTGGGGTTGAATAATTCGTGCGTATGGAACTCGTCGCCCAGCAACACCCAGGCCGAGTCGAGCCTTGCAATGTAGTCCAAGCTACCCGGCCCATACGGCGTCCGGTAGCACAACCCGCCTATCTCCAGCCCCTGCGGGGCGAAGTGATTCTCGGCAGCGCTTCCAGGATAAACCACAAGCCCATGCGCCTCGTCCTTATCCAGCCTGTCGGCCGTAATCCGAGCCTGCACCCCTTGGGCAAGCAATTGCTCTTGGAGCCCGACCAACCGTTCCACCATGTTCTCCCCATCGGGCAACTTCCGGAATGTGCGTCCTGCGATTCTGTAACTGGCCCGACGCACCATACCGCCAGTGATGTTGCGGAATTCATAAAGGGACCGCTCCCCGCATCTCAACGACTCCAGTGCCTGCACAAGCCCGGTGGCATCATCGGTAGCACCGTACACCATGTCGCATTCCTGACGGGAATGGATACAGACATTCCAGTAGCACTCCCGAGCGCGGGTAAGACGCGGCCATAGTTCCAATGTCCACGCGCCTGCGCCAGTACCAGGGATGAAGTAATCCAACCACGTCCAGCCCGCTTTCTTGCTGACCTCGGTGTGTAAACGCAACATCTCGCCCTCATGGTCAATTGAACCATGTACCACAGCCCGGGCGCGCCCCACCCAGACCTCCCGCCCCTCCTCGCAGGCCCTGAGCAGGGCATGAAGTTGCTCCTGCTCCCCAGCGAGCACAACGTACAGGTAATCATTGGTCATAACCACCGATGTGCCGAGATCCAGCCCGCCCAGCGCATAATGACTGACTTCCACCGAGCAGAATGCCTGTAGGCGCACCGCCACCATCTGGCCGTTGCCTCCGAAACGCTGCACGGAGCTGGTGTACCGGCTGCCTAAATTGGCGCAGATGGCTTCCTTCATCGGGACCCACGGCGGCAGCGGCTCCTGAATGTTGATCGGCTCCGCGTAGCAGTGCTGTCCGCCATGGGTAGACCACGCGGCGACGGCGTCCCAGATGACTAGGCTGCGTGCATTGACGTAATTGGTTCCTGTGTTCACGAGAATCCCTACCTTTCAGATATTGGGTTTGTGGCCAGGTTGCTCCGCCTCCTCCGCCTCCTGCTCCGCCATCATGGCGTGCAGCCGGTTGAGCGCGGCGCGGATCTCCGCCGCCGCGTACATGGAGTCGGCCACCGAAGAAGCGGTGGAGTATCGCGCCCAGCTCCGGAGTTCGGTGGCGGTGGCTGGATGCGCCCGCACGTCCTCACGTCTGTAGGTACTGCGCGCGTGGGGAGGCCCGTAACTTTCCCCTTCAATTTTCTTCCAGAAGAGCTCCTCAACGGCCTGCTGCGTCTGCCCATGAAGAAGCGCCAATCCTGCCGGAGTGGCGACAACGTAGAATCCGCCCTGCGAGACGATGTGCTCGATGCTGCTCATGCGGCGTGGTCGTCCTCCTCACCGGCCGGGGAACTCGAATTCGAGCCCGGCGTAGGGCTTTTTGCGCGCGTTGTAGCGCACAATCGGATCGCTGCGGAACGGTGTGCCGTCGCCCTTCTTGAAGCCGGACATCTTCACCCCCTCCTCCTTGGATGCGAGGACCTCCGCGAGCTCCTCGGCTGTGATCTCGCGGCCGGCGAGCCGTTTGAAGAATCGAACCGGGTAGCCATTGCTCTCGTACCCGGGCACCGTGTACCACATGCCGTGGTCCTGGATCAGGCCGCCACCCTTGCGGGGGCTGACCGCCGTGGTTGGAACCGACGTCGCCGGCTCGGCGCCGACCTCGACGCCAGGATAGGGCTTCTTGTGCGGATTGTAGCGAAGCTTCTTCGGGCCGGCGGCGGCGCCGTCGCGGCGGCGACAGTCGGTCACCTCGATCTCCGCGCGGCCCTCAACCAGGCTGATGACCTCGTCGGCCGTCAGCTTGTGGCCCCAGATGTCCTTGTAGATGCGGGCGGGCAGGGCGCCCTCCGCCGTGAAGAAGTCGCCATGGTCGAGCAGCTCCGAATTGCCAAGGCGCAAGCCCGTGGGCTTGCCCGCCACCGCGCCGGCCCGGACGGCGTCGGGCTTCTTGCCGAGCACCGCAAGGTATTCGCGGATCCGCCCGCCGATCTCGGCGACGAACTGGTCCGGGGATTTCCGACCTTCGGCCACATCCTCCAGCCCTTCCTCCCAGACCGCGGTCTCCGCGGGATCCACCACCGCCGGCAGCTCCTGCTGCGCCGTGGCGACGAGTGTGCGCCCCTTCTCGGTGCTGAAGAGCTGCTTGCCCTTCGTGGCGACGTACTCGCGGTCCTTGATCGTCTTGATGATGTTGGCGCGCGTCGCCTCGGTTCCGATACCCGAGGTCTCCTTGAGACGCGCCTTGAGCGCAGGGTTCGCCACGAACTTGGCGATGGACATCATGTCCTCGATCAAGGTGCCCTCCGTGTAGCGGGCCGGCGGCTTGGTCTTCTTGCCCTCGATCTGCGTGCCGGCGACATTGCCGGGCGCGCCATTGGGGATGTCGGGCAACGTCACCGCGCCATCCGATTCATCCCCCTCCAAGGCGTCGGCGCCGAAGGCAACCTTCCAGCCGGGCTTCACCGGTGTGTTGCCGGTGATCGCGAACTCGTAGACGGCGCCGGCCACCGTGACGTCGGACGCGATCCGGGTGGCGCGGTACTCGTAGTCGGCCAGGAGGGAGGCGAGATAGTGGGTCGCGATCAGGAAGTACGCCTTCCGCTCATCTTCCGACATGGCCGCGAGCGGCGGGGCGATCTTCGTCGGGATGATGGCATGGTGAGCAGTAATCTTCGCCGTATTGAAGACCGTCTTGCGCGGATTGAACTGCTGCCCGACAAGGTGCCGGAATGCGTCCAACCCAAGCAGGTGGCCGGTGATGATCCCGACATCCGGGATCTGCTCCTCGGGGAGAAATTCGCAATCGGTGCGGGGGTAGGTTGTGGCCTTGTGCGTCTCGTACAGCGACTGCGCGACGTTCAACGTCTTGTCCGCCGCCCAACCCCAGAGCGCGTTCGCCCGCTTCTGCAATCCGGACAGGGCGAAGAGCTTCGGCGGCCCCTGGCGCTTGTCCTCGGTATCGCGCGTCAGCGTCACTCGCTGGCCCTGGGCCGCCTGCGCGATGGCCTCTGCCTTCTCGCGGTCCCACAGACGCTTCTCCTCCTCCTTGGGACCGTAGTAGAGGGTGACGGCCTTGCCGGAGTCCGTGCGGATGTCGGCCGCGATCTCGAAATAGTCGCGTGGCCGGAAGTTCTCGATGGCCAGGTCACGCGCCACGATCAGCGCGACGGTCGGCGACTGCACCCGGCCGACCGAGAAGACGCCGGCGCCGCCGATCTTGCGGGTCATGCCGCGAGTCATGTTCATGCCGACGAGCCAGTCCGCCTTGCTGCGGGCGAGCGCCGCGAAGTACAGACGCTCGGTCTCATGGCCCGGCTTGAGCCGGCTCAGGGCCTTGCGGACGCTCTCCTCATCCAATGCCGACAACCAGAGACGCGACACCGGTCCCTTGTAGCGATGGTGCACCAGCACCTCGCGCCCGATCATCTCGCCCTCGCGGTCGGCGTCGGTCGCGATCACCACCTCGGAACACTTCGCGAGCAACTCGCCGATGTTGCGGAGCTGCGCGGAGCAATCGCGCTTGGGTTCGTACCGGAAGGCCGCCGGATGGATCGGCAGGTCGGCGAAATTCCACTGCTTGTACTTCGGGTCGTAGGTCTCCGGCTCGGCCAGCTCCAGCATGTGGCCGAAGCAGTTGGTGACGATGCCGCCATTGGTCTCCCAGCCGAAGCCGGTCTTGCGGGCTCCGCCGAGCGCCTTGGCGATGTCGGCGGCCTGAGTGGGTTTCTCGCAGATGAACAATTTCATTGGGTGTAATGTGTTTGATTTGTCTACCTCATTATCGAAAAAGAAACCCGCGCCGGATGGGCGCGGGTGTTCCGCTATCTCGTATTACTGACTCGGAGACGCAGGGGTGCTCGGGGCCTGGCCGGCATCGGGGGCGGCCGGGGCCGGCACCGTGGTGTCGGTCGGCGCATCTGTCTCATGAATCCCCATGTCATGCACCCCTTCGGTGTGGGGGATCCAGACCTGCCACTCGTCATTTTCCAGCGGCGCAAGCGGCGCATACTCCGGGGTGTACGCCTTGTCGGGATAGTAGTGGCGCAGCGCCGCGACCACTCGCTTGGCCGCGGTCTCGCCGGTGACGCGGACATGCCCGTCGGCGTCCAACCTCTCGGCCAGCGACTTCCAGAGACCGTAGTTGTACCCAGGTTTCACATAGCGTCGGGCGATGTGTCGCAGCGGGTTGGCTCGCTCGCCAAGCTTGCGGGCCTGGACGAACCACTCGGCGACATCGACCTTGCGCGTCCACATGCCCTCCGACTTCCCCGCGCGCTTGAGGCGCTCGAAAGCCTTGTAGAGACTCATGAGGTTCTTCTTCGAGGCGAGCCGGACACGCCACCCCTCAAGGATCATCTTGAGGGCGATGTACTTGAAATTCGGCCGGCTCTCGGGGCCATCCATGCCAAGATCGAGCAGCCGGATCTGCTCCGGTTCAACTGCCGGGGCCATCAAAGTATCTGCGGTGGGAGCGGGTATCATTTGCTTGCGGGGCGAGTGTCCGGATAACCGGTTGACTTGTCGAGCACTTTTCAACCCGCGCCCGGTGCCAATGTGTTTGACTTTTCTGCTCCTGTGGCGCTTTTTGCCGGGCATGATATAGAGCTCGTTACGCGAAGGGTCACGTAACGCAATGCCATGTCGCTCACAATCTTTCAAGCTTAATACCTCATTAGGTTAACTTCCCAATAACTTCTTATGGTCGCCACAAAAATATCCTCGAAGAAGCTCACCCCTGAACAACTCCGGCAACGGCTCTCGCAGGTTCTGGCGAACCAACGGGCGTTCCAGAAGGAACGCTTGGAGCGCGAGCAAGCGCTCACCGGCAAACTCGACGTCCTCCAGAAATCCCTGACGGCGCGGGCGGCTACATCGACCCAGCGCATCGGCCGGCTCCGGGAACTCAACAAGGCATCGAAACTGCGCACTCAGCAGCTCGCGAAGGATGTGGAGCTCGCCACGCCAGTCTCGGCCATCGCCAACGAATTGGCCGCACTCCGCGAGCTCAGCGAACGCGCCCGCAGCGACCCGAGCCTGGCCGGCGTGCTCACCTCGCGCAGCCAGGCCGCCATCGGCACCATCGCCGTCGCCGCCGCACAGGTCCCCGGCGGTGCCAAGGCGGTGCAGCGGCCGGCGGTGCGAGCCGCTGCGGCGAAGGCCCAAGGACAGGCCCAGCACATCGAGGATGAAGGAGAAGAGGAGCAGGACATCCATTCCGGCCAGAGTCAGAGTTAAAATCTATTTGACTTTGTCTATTAGATTTTAGACTCTGCCGCCATGCCCCGGCCCAAACATCCTTCCTCCAGCGCTACCGAAGAGCTGCCGCTATTGTTTTCGCCGGGTGAACCGGTGCCGCCGCCGGATTTGGCCCCTTCGGCGCCTCCCGGACCTTCGACCACCGCCCGTGTACCGAAGGTGTTCACCTATCCCGGCGTTTTCACCCCCAAGCCCCAGCCGCTCACGGAGCCCATCGTCAAGAAGGTCGGGGAGACCACCTTCTATCTGGGATGTGACAAGACCCTCGGTTTGAAGGCGGACAAGACGCTCGGCTATGGCCATATTCGCATGGCTCTCGCGTGCTGCTACCTCTTCGAGAACCAGGGCGAGACCCGCCGCAATTACGGTGACAGCGACTTTTCCCTGTGCACGCGCACGACCTGGCGGGAATTCGCCCGGCTCTTCCTCTATGAGTCCGCGCCCGGGCGGGACTCGATCAACAAGTTCCACAACTGGCTCCTGGATCTGCGCGCCTTCCCGATCATCATCGAGCACTCCGGCGGCAGTCGCATCCAAACGCACTTCTTGGAGGATGTGAAGGTCGTTACCGCCAACAAGAAGTCCCCGGAGGACGGTTGCGTCTATCTCCAGATCACGAAGGAATTCCACCACTTCCTGCTCGGTGTCACCCTTTCCCACGTGATCTCGGTCGGGGAGTTCTTCGCCATCAAGGGCGAGATCGCCCCGTTGCTCTATCTCTGGCTCCCGGCCCTGACGCAAAAGTCGGCCGCGATGGGCAAGGTGTTCAAGATGGACGCCCTCTCACTGCTTGAGCGCAACGGCATCCGCCTGCCTCGCAACGGCAGCGGCCGGGTATACCCGTCGGTAATCCGCCAATACTACGAGCAGAACGGCGAGAATTCCATCATCCGGCAGTTGCAGGGGCGGGAGACCCGCACCGGCTTCTGGCAGCGGGTGTGGCTGAGCCCCGCCGACACAACCCGCGGTTGCGGCCTCAATCTCTGTATCGAGGAGGTACGCACAACCCCCCTGATCGAGCCCGGGCATGATCCCGCGCTTCCGTCGTCCAACAGCCGGGGTGTCATTCGCAGCTATTTCCTGTCCGGCAACCCCGCCTTGACCGACGACGACTACCTCGCCCGCCGCGCCGAGCTGCGCACCCAGGTGCGAGAGCAGGGTGGGGTGGAGTTCTCCAGCTACGAGCGGGATCTCCTCGAAACATTGGAGATCACCGGCAAGGTGTTCCACAAGAGCCGCCCCTGTCTTTTGGAGATCAAGGCGTGCCTGCGGTCCTCCCGCTTCCAGGAGCTGCTCGCCGATGTCGCCGCCCAGATCCGGGAAGGCCGACAGGCGACCGGCTCGAACATCCAATGGGTGATCGACACGGCGAAGTCGTATCTCGACCCCAAGCGGCACGAACAGGACCACCGCTCACGCCACGGGCAGAACTGAATCGCGTAGAGTAGGCGGCTCACGCGCGGCCTGCGGCATCTCAAGTAAGTTGCATCAGAGCAATTTACGCAGCTTCGCATGCCCGCCCGACGTCGCGACCACGTCGTCCACCTCTCAACCTCATAGGTTCACAACCTAAGACGGCCGAGGTGCGGCATTTCAAGTAAGTTGTCCATCAACGACTTCCATCCAATGGCTCACGTAGTGCGGGTGTTCACAGTACCCTAACCCGACAACCTCTTAGGTTAAGAGCCGTCACTCAGGGTGCGGCATCTCAATGAAGTCCTCATTCCAAGGGCTGAAGAGGGCCACAACTTCACATCCGCCAGATCGCGGGGTGCGGCATTTCAATGAAGGAACCCGCAACCACCAGGGGATCAGGCCGGCGCTCGCACCCGCTCCGGGCTCTGCGGCATCCCAATGAAAGGAAAATCGGTTTCTGCGGCATCTGAATGAAAGACCCGCGGCATCTCAATTTAGGCGCTTACCTATGAAGCCCGCGGCATCTCAATGAAGCGGTTCCCTCTCAAAACCCGTCGTCTACATTACAGAATGTATGCAGACAGGAATGTTGAAGACATTGGGCCTTCGGCCCCAACGCGCCTTATCAGGCGGTCGATTCAGTTGTGAGGGGGCTTCGCCCCTTTCGGCTTGACCCACGGCCCCAGGAGCAATCATAACTGAATTCATGGCACTCCGAGCACCTCGCACCCCGCAGCCCTCCGCTGCCAGCACCCCAAAACCTTCCGCCGCGACTGGCGCCTCGCTGCCGGCTCAGGTGGAGCCGCCCGTAACCCCGCCTCCGCCGGCTATTCCACAGCCCGCGCCGGCGACCCCTCCACGTCCCACCCCAACCGCCCGAGAGCCCGCCAAGGGCTCAGAAGCCGACTTGGTTGCGCATTTGCGGGCGGAAGGGCCGAAGGCCATCGCCACGGCTTTGGGAGTCACTGCCGATGCCCCACAGGTGGGCGAGTATCTCGAATGCGCGGTCGCCTACGTCTCGAATCGCAACGGCCAGCAGTACGCGAACATCCTGAAGGCGACCCCAGGCAGCGTTGTGCAGGCCGTCGCGAAACTGGCGGCGTTGCGACTCAAGTTGATCGAGGACCAGGGACTCGCGTTCCTGACGACCCGCTCGATCAAGGACCAAGCGACCGGGGAATACATCATTGTGGCTGTCGGCACTCCCGGGATCCGTGGCATGGAAAATGTACTGAAGGACGAGGGCATCCGTTACACGGTCAACAGCAACGCGGTCCGTCGGCAGGATCATTTCAAGGTGGTGCAGGGCACCGTCGGCAATCGCACGGTGGAGTTCACTCCGAACACCCAGCCGGATTTCACCAAGCCCAACGACGTCATCGCGTCCTACGCGGTCCTCACGAGTGAATCACAGCAGGAGATCGTCGTCACGAAGACGCTGCGCGAGCCGACGGTGGCGTTGGCCGAGTGCGTGCAGATCGCGAAGGCCCGCGCCGAGCAGGCGGGGGCGAAGTTCGATGAGACGGCCGCGAAGCAGCAGTTCAAGGCCCTGGTGGATGAGCGCGCGAAGGGACGGAAGGGCGCGAAGCTGCCACTTGAGGAGGTCGGCATCGAGATCATCAACCCCGGCTACAGCGGAGTGGTGAAAGCTGCCGAGTACCGGTCGTTGCGCGAAGCGTTGCGCATCGCTTCGCGCACCTGGTCGAAGAACGAGACCCTCTCCGAGCTCATCACCAGCGGCGACGAGTCGCGTGCGACCACGCCACGCCGCCCCGTCGCTGTGACCGAGGGGGAGGATGAGGAGGAGGGCCAGCGGGTATAATTTCCACAATGACACCAACCCCCGAGAACCCCAGTCAGCAACACGGGTTGCGAACCAGTAGTGTGGTCGAGGCGATCCATGATCTCCTCGCCTCCCCGGATTTGAACCTCGACAGTCTCGACCCTGCCACTGTTCGAGCCGTCGAACGAGTACGTCTTCTGGTCGGTGAACCGGTCGGGCAGGGGATTGGGGTGACGGGCAAGACGCCGCGCACCGCCGCCGCTGTTCTCCGCGGCTATCGTTTCACAACGGAAACCGGCACTCGTGAGTACGTCCCCGCCGAGGACTGTGCAGCGCTTGAAACTGAGCTCATCGCCACCCAGGTCCGTGCAATGGAATTGGCGGCGGAGCGCGACAGAATGCATGGGAAGATCGGCAAGCTCGACCTCCTCCGGATTTCCGCGCAACGCGAGTTAGCTGAAATCCGTGCGGGTATATCCAACAATGCGAGCGGCGATCAAGAGTTGGAGACGCTGCGGGGCGAGTTGCGCAAGCTGATCGCCTTCTCCGAACGGAACCCCTTCTGCGCCTTGGCTCACTACGTCGAGAATGCCCCAGGGCTTCAGGCGGTGGCCGCGAAGGCAGCTCCCTTCAAACTGCCGGATACGCTGGCGCGGCAGGAGGGTGAGGACGGCGAAGAGTCGGCCGAGACTGAAGGGCAGCGGGTGTGAAAACCCGAATTCGTGAGGACGCCTACATGCCTACAGAATCATCGCGCCCAGCCTACTACCTCATCGGGACACCGGACGGTGATCAGATTATCCCCGCGCGGAGCGCCGTGGAGGCGGCGGACTTCATGTGGCAGCAAGTGGAAGGGCAGATGTGGGGACCAGGTGTCGGGAATTTGCAGGATGGACCGAGCGAATACGACAGGCCCTACCGACGGAGCGACATACAGGTGGTTCTTGCCACCGCCGAGAATGTGAGGGGGTGGGCACGGTTCCTGCCGGTCGAAGTACCCGAGTCCCCCCGGCTTATGCTCACCGCGGAGAACAGAGCGCTTGAACAACACGCGTTCCAGACTCCGGTTCAGGTGGATATGAATCTCGAATACATCCTCCTCACCGGACAGGATTTCGAGGGCGATAACCGTGAGATCCGGTTCCGCGGGGCGGATGCGCTCCGCAAGGTACGGGTTTACGGCAGCGAGCTGGCGGCTGGTCCTGATGGCTGGCGGGGCATGACAGCGACTGCGTGGGATCAGCGGGGCCAGCCGCACGACATTACCGCGATGGTTTTTGGCCAGAAGCCCTCGCTCGATCTGGCTCAGCAACCCGCGGTCTCGACTCCGGACCGGCGAGCGTTTGATCCGGGCTGCCGCGATGGAATCGCGGTGGTCGGGCAAGATCGGCGGAGCTTCTCCGAGAGGGTTACAGAGCGCCGAAGTTTCCCCGAAATTATCGAGGCGGCCTCTCTGACGCTGTCGGGATCTCACCTCAACTTCCAGACCGATGCCGACATATTTGAAGACCTTGTTCGGGAATCTCGTGAGTGTGCAGCGATCATCGCCCCGGGCAATTCCCCAACCGCCGCGGATTTCAGAGTAGCATTTGTCGATTACACCATCGGGAAGCTGAGCCGCGAGGAATTCGTCCGAAGGATTCAGAAGCATGAACCGATCTTGAAGCGTGAGCATCTTACCGCAGTGGAGAGTTCACGTGCGTGTCAGGCGCCGTCCCGAGGTGCAAGGCTACTAGTGGGCCAGGTACGGACTACCGAAGGAATCGACACTGATCCGGAATCGGATGGAATCACCCCTTAACTCAACATGGCCCAACCCTCAAAGAAGACCCGCCTTCCCGACCTCACCGACGGCAATATCGCGATTTATCGCGTGGTGCCGGCAGAGGTCGGCAAGAAACCGTACTACGAAATCTACGACGGGGCGCCCGGCGCCGACCCCGCCGCGAAAGTGCAGGTGAAAATCTTCCCCGACATCCTCGGGACGGAGCTGGACATCCGCGCCGTGCGGGACATCTACCGCGGCGAGTCCCCGCTGATCCGCGGCTACAGCGACCGCACGAAGAAGACCTTCCCGGCGTTTGTTTGCGCGCGCCGGCCGAAGCCGACGACCTTTGTCCGCGAGGAGGGCGGGGTTGGCGAGGGGTACACCTACGAGCTCGGCATCGCGTACCCGAAATACGCGAAGAAGGGCGAAGCCGGCGGGAACGCCGAACTCATCGGCTACCGTCTCTGGACGGGCCGGAACGAGCCGCTGGTGGATTTCTTCGCCACGGCCGGTTCCAAGAAGCAGGTCCGGCTCTCCGCCCGCGACTGTTTTTCGCTCTACGACGGGAACGTCCTCTCGCTCAACAACCACCAGGTGAAGATGCTCCGAATCGAAGAGAGCATGTACGAGGGGAAGCCTGTCCGTTTGGCGCGCGTGTCCGCGACGGTGATCAATCGTCAGCGGGGCGAGGACGTCGAGGTGACTCCGGCTGAGAACGACGAACTCACCCGGTTGCTTGGGGAGCGGGAGTCCCTCCAAAAGCAGGCCGACGAGCTTCGCGCCAAGGCCGGGTATCACAGCCCCCTCGAAGGCGAGAACCCGGTCCCCGCGAGCCTCACGCGCGCCATCGGCAAGCTCACCGTCAAGATCGAGCAACTCCGCAAGGAGGCGACCGCCGAGAGCGCGTCCGAGGACGGCGTCAAAGTCTAGTGCAGGGTGGCGCGTGTACCGCACCCATACTGAGCAATCACCATCGCAACGTAACACACAAGAATGAATACTAACGACGCCGACGGCCGCACTCAAAACCCTTCACCGAAGACGGGCACTGGCATCACTGAATTGCGGAGGTTGATCGGGCAACTTGGGGTGCTCCAACGGCAAGCAGACGAAGGGAAGGTGTCCCCGCTGGGCGCCGGACGGTTGCGGGAGGGGTTGCTGTCGAAAGGATTGCGTATCCTGGCCGCAGAAGCCGGAATCGAACTCCGCGAGCCTCTACAGATCAACGCGAACGGCGAATACGCGGTCATTGCCGAGATGACCGATCCTTCGCTGCGATCCATGGGGGCCAGTGGTCCCTATGGCGCAGCCTTCGCGGCGCTCCTGCGTCGATTCGACACTCGAACCGGGCAATTCGCAGTCAAGGGGCACGTTCTCCCGGAGAATGGCTGGTGTTGGATGAACCATTTCGAGGTCGAGCGTATGCTGACCTCTTTGGCCCAAGAGGGGCTTGAATCGTTGTCGCTTCGGCCCATGACGCCCGCCGAGCTGCAAGCGATCAAGGTTCGAGGAACATCCCTGGTGTGCGTTGAACACCCCGAGTGGGGCACATGGGGTGTCATGGAGGACCGCGGCTCCTATTTTGAGATCCATGGCGATGCCGGCGGTCGGGTTCTCGACAAGGCGGAGGCGTTGGGCCACTGGGCGATTTCCCGGCCGGCAGTGATCCAGACCGACGAAGAGGAATCTGCCGGCGTCAAGGTTTAGGGAGCGGCACACCCAAGGGACCGCGGGTAGCGCAACCCATACAATGAATACAAATTCCATTCTCTCTCATTTTGCCAACGAGTCGAGTGCGGCGACGGTGCTTCGCAGCGCGGTGGAGGAGCAGTTGGTGCGCGCCCGGGCGCTGGTTGGGGAGCTGGAGCAGATCCGCCGGCAGTTGCACGGCCGGCCCCCTCCGACGGAGGTGGCGGGCATCAGGTGGCTGGACGACATTCTCGGCGACAGCGACCGCGGCCTGGACCAGGCGGCCATGGACGGGATCATCGAGCAGGTGGTGCGGCAGTTGAATGAAGTCCAGTTCGCCGGCATGGTGATGCGGGCCACGCAGGAATGCAGCGGCGGTACCCGGTGTGTGGCCTGGGGACAGATCGAACGCGCGAAGGATGCCGCCGACCCGGTGGGACGGTACGTCGTGGTGTACGCGAACCACGCGGCGGTGGAGTTCACGCTCGGGAAAGTCACGCCGTTACGGATGGTCCGGGGGCAGGGCTCTGGAACAATTTACGAGGCCACCAAGGGGGAGTTGGTGTTGGCTCCCTCGTCCGCCAGCACCTCGATTGAAGTCTTCGACAACGAAGAGGCCCTGAAGGACTGGATCACGAGCAACGAGGACGACGGGGCGCACATGCGTCCGTGAACTCGCCCTGAGAAGAGTTTGACAAGTCAAACTCTTCGCGTGGTATTGCCCTCATGTACCTCGGGCAATTCCACAATTCGCCGACCTACGGCGCGGAGGGTGATGTGCTTTTCATCACCGTCGTGGAGTTCTATGGGCTCGGGCCTTACACCTCTCCCATGAAGAAAACACCCACCAGCCAGTACGCCGGCCAGGTCTTGGAGCACTTCCATTTCGAGCCTATCGACCGCGGGACGTCCATCGAGACCACCCCCCTCAAGCAACATGAGCGCAGCGAGCGGGATCTCGCGAGCGAGGTTGCCACCCGCTACGGCATCAGCGAGGCCGCTGCGCGGCTCGCGCTTGCCGATGCCGTGGCGGAGGTCGTTTCCATCGCCCCGCCGGCGGGGCGGCGCTGAACAGCCCGCCCATGATCGCGTCAACGTTCCGTCACCGCGAGCGGATCTTCAATGTCCACATCGAGGAGCGCGAGGGTTCCAACATCGGGATCTTCGCCCGGCGTGAGGGCGGCGACGAGCTCGCGAACGGCATCGAGTGGCGGATCGCCAATCCTGCGGGCCATAGCCTGGAGGAAGTCGCCAGGACAGCCGCCGGCCGCGAATTCGTCGCGGCGGCGGAGGACGCGGTCCGGCGTGATCTCTGGAGCAGGTTCTCGGGCACTCGGGAAGCGACGGGCGCTCCGAGACGGAAGCATGGGTTTCTCTGGCACACCATCCGTGGCTGCGGGAGGCTCCCGTCAGGTGGTGAACATCCCGGTACGGCGTTTCTGTGCCTGCTCACCGTGATGGGAGGAATTGCCGGGGCTCGCGGGGGGTGGAAGGGGGCGCTGATGGGCGCAGGTGTCATGCTCGCCGTGTTCGGCCCCATCTACCTCTCCGGAGCCTACAGCCGCTCGCGTTGCGAGGGTGAAGGCACCGATCAAGCCCGCTGATTGTCGTCGGGGCGACTGAGTCGCGCAAACAACCCTGGAAAGACGCCTTGACAGACCGTTTTCAGTCGGGATAAAAACTGAATTATTAGCCCCTACACCCTCATGAGCAAAGTCATCTACCAGATGGTCACCGACCGGATCGTTGAAGCGCTGAAGAAGGGCCAAGTGCCCTGGCAGAAGCCCTGGCAGCGCTTGGCTGGCATACCGGTTCTCCCCTGCAATGTGGCGTCGAAGCGCGAATACAACGGCATCAACGCCATGCTCCTCTACATGGAGGCGGCCGAGAACCACTACGAGCTGCCGGTCTGGTTGACGCTCAAGCAGGCGAACTCCCTGGGGGGCGGGGTCAAGGCGGGCTCCAGGTCGATGCCGGTCATCTTCTGGAAGCAGTGGACACCGCCATCGAGCGGCGAGTCCGCGGGCAAGAGCCGCGTCGAGGACGCCGATGCCATGGTCCGCGGCGAGTCCGGCGCGGGTGAGGTCGAAGAGCGCCAGGAGACGATCCCGATTCTCCGCTACTACGCCGTGTTCAACGCGGAGCAGACCTACGGCGTGAAGCCGGTCGAGGCGCTACAGCAGCGCATCGCCAAGCAGCTTCAGGAGCGCGGCTTCAATCCTGTCGAGGAGGCCGACAAGATCGTCAGCGCCGCCCGCGAGCACCTCGGGTGCAAGTTCATGGAGCGAGGCAACAAGGCCGCGTACATGCCGAAGGCCGACATGGTCATGATGCCCCACCGGGAAATGTTCAAGGAACCCGCGAATTTCTACCTCACCGTTTTCCATGAGTTCGTGCATGCGACCGGCCACAAAGACCGGCTGAAGCGGTCGGGATTTGGCGGTTATTCGCTGACGAACAAAGACGAGTACGCCCGCGAGGAACTGGTCGCCGAGATCGGGGCCTGCTATCTCGCGAACAAGTGCGGCATTTTGAGGCCGGAGTTGTTCGAGAACTCGACGAGCTATCTCCAAGCGTGGATGCAACGGCTCAAGGAGGACCCGAAGCTGATCATCGCCGCGTCCAGCCAGGCGATGCGCGCGGTGGAGTTCATCCTGCATGGGCGGCAGTACCGCGAGGATGTGGTCGCCAGCCAGGCGGAAGCGACGGCCGAACTCAAGGAGGAGTCGGAGGGTGTGAAGGTCGGATAATCCCGGTTTTGTCACCATGGAACAAAGACTGCAACTGACGCCGCCGGCGCCGAAGTATTCTCTCAACGCCTCGCCGGGGTTGTGGCGTTGCGACGCCGCGATTGCCAGCGGGCCGGAAGGATGCCCCCGGGCGCGGGTGTACGACGGCAACGGCGCCGTCGTGTACGAATGCTGGCATGTCGGGTGCGACGACGGGTTGCCGGTCCAACGCCGCAACGAACGCACAATGGCGAACGTCCGTTTGCTGAGCGCCGCGCCAACCCTTGTGAGGCACGCCTACGCGGTCATGGTGCCCTATCTGAGGGAGATCCGCTCGACGGTACGCGAGGGGCGGACCGCGGAGCTGGCACTCAAGTTGCCAGCGATTCGGACGGCGCTGGATGAGGCGAAGGAAATGTTGGGGAGGATCGACCAACACTACTCGCCGTCCCCATGGCGAACGGAGGGGCAGGTCCGACAGGTCGGCTATCGCAACAAGCGGCACACGATCTCCGTCTTCGAGCGGAACGAAATCGTCGCCGTGTGCCCGCTGATTGAGGCCCCGGGACTGTCCCCGCAACAGCGCATTGCCCGCACCCGGGCGAATGCCTGCATGGCCGCCGTGATACCAGAGGTTCACCAGCACATGGATACCGAGCTCTGGACCTCCCTGCATGCTCTGCGCTCGGCCCTCGAATTTGAGCGCAGCGGCTACCCCAGCGTCGAGAGCTACGTCGGTAGTGGCCGGCTTGACCAGGTGATCGCATCCGCGGATGCGCTTTTCGCCCGGGTGCAGGGCGTTGGCGTTGAGCAGCGGGAGCAGGTCCAAGATTTCCCCACCGAATCCGAAACCAACGAAACGGAGGCAACCAGACTATGAGTGCGACGACCAAGACCTTCTATGGCCCCAACGGGATCCGACTCGAACTGGATGCGAGTGAGATCGTCCCGGACAACCCCGGCGAAGGGACGCCGGCGATGGTGTACTGCGGGCGGTATAGCGCGACCTACGGTTGTGCGATGGACACCGGCGAGCTCACGGACGGTGGCGACACCTACGATCTCTCCCAGCATCAGTTGAACTACCTTTCCGCGATGGAGGACCGCGTGAACGAGTTCCTTGAGCAGCCGGCGGAAACCGAAGGGGAGGGCGGCCAGCGGCCGTGAAGTGATGCGAGCGACCAGTGACCATCGCCCGCCTTTTTTCGCCGCGGTGCTCTCGACGCCGGCTGCCACGGGGCGCCGTTCGCCGTGCGCGCAGGTTGGTCCGGAATGTTCCTCGCTACAGGATGCGCTCCATGTCGCCCGGGAAGCCCACGGCCAGCGGACTGATCCGAAGGCCGAAGCCTTCGTCACCCTCTATCAGTGCCCGGACGGCCTGCCGGAGGCCCTGATCGACTACAGTCTCGATGGCCGGCCCCAGTTTGTGGGTGGCGTCGGTCCGGGCGCCCCGAAGGGCTACACGTCGTGGATAGCGGAGGTGAATCAGCTCGTGGCGGGCGAGGGCATCGACCCCGTGGATGAAGGCCGGGAGGATATGGTGGACGAAGTACGCAGAGCCCGGACTGCGTTTGGCCGGGGGGTGCCGGCGCGGATTTTCGCTTCGGATATGGTGTTGAGCATCAAGCCTCCGGCGATGCCGGTCGATGAGGAGGGGGTACGAATCTAGCCACTCCCATGACCTCCTCCCTTCTCCCCACCGATAAATTTGAAGAGGCGCGTGAACTCGCGCGCCTGAAGAGCGCCGACAAGCCCGGCGTGATCTGGTTCTATCAGGCCGGCAGCAACTACCTGGCGCTGCCGCACAAGCTCCGCGAGCAGGCGGGTGTGAGACTGATCCAGTGCTTCAAAGATGGGCAGACGGTCGCTCTCGGACTGGCTGAAGCTGTCGATGAGGGTGTCGGCCATCGCTGTTACGACATCGTCGCCCGCGGCGTGGAGATCCCGTTGGACATCGAGAGCCGTGCGCAGCTTGCAGGGGATTTGGATGCCCTCGTCATGGGCGAGGCCCTGGCGCGGTATGCGCGGAACCCCGAAGCCGCGGCCAGCGGTCTGCTCGTCGCCGTGCCGACGACGCGGGTACGCCATGAAGCGGCGCCGAAGCTCCTTGAGGCGCTTACCAGTGCGGAGGAGTGGATCTCGGCGCACGCGGAGGGACCGGCGCGGCCGGCCGTTCTGCGGCAGATCCGGACGGCGATCAGCGAGGCAAGCCCGGCGCTTGCGCCTTCAATGCTGGCCGCGGAGCGCTACTACAGCGGGGTTTTCTCCAATCCCGGCTGGCTTGTCTGTGTCGAGGTCAGCGATCCGGAACGCCCCGAGAGCGGCAAGCGCCTGCTCAAGCATCGGCTCGATCTCCGGTCCGCCGTGTCCCGCGAGGGGCTGGAATACGAACGCAACAACGCCTTCGGGTACGTCCTCAACAGCCCCCAGAACGTCCTACGGGCGCTGCTTTCCGACCATTTCGGAGACAGCGTCGAAGGCGACATTCTCACCCGGGCGTTCTGCGATCATTTTGTCAAAGAGCATCACCGTCTGGTCGAGCGCTTGGAGGAGCCGGGAATCCATACTGGGGATCTCCGGGCCGCCGTCGCTGCGACCTGGCAGACGTGCCGTGGCGAGATCCTCGCGCGCATCGGCGAGAAGGTTGCGCGGCGGCCGGCGCGGGCGCAGATGACCCGGGCCGAGCTCAGCCACCGGATCGTGGCGACGATGACGCTTTCCGTCGGGGAGATGGATGAGGCGGCGAGCTCGACGGTCTGGGAGGCGGTTGCGGAGGGGTATCGGGACGACTCGCCGCCGGATCAGGAGCAACGGCTTTCCTCAGCATGACCACAGCACCGCAGAGCGCACCTTCCGACCTCAAAGCGTCACGAACGACAGGGACCCTTCCTGCTTTTCGAGAGTCTCTCGACCGTGTCCTCTGCCTGAATGGGTTGTCCCCAATCGAACGTGACAACAACGTGCGCATGGAGGCCGTCCAGCGGGATTATGCCGCTGGCTGGGTTGTTGAGGAGTTGGTTGCGGCGCTGCGGCGGGGCGATGTAGCTGGGGCGCGCCGCCCGGCACTGGCGGTTGACCGGCCGGTGCCGCCGCTTGAGGAATTTCTCCAATCACTCGGAGGGGGAAGGGTCTCCCCCGAGCGGTTCTATGCAGCGCTCGGTGGTTGGATTGAGTGCGGAGTGCAGGACTTTCCCGGGGGGTACCCTCTTGTGGAAGTAAAGGTTGGCGCGCGTGTGTTCTGCCGGCAGCTCACCACTTTTGGGCAGACTGGTTTCGCAGAGGCCGACCGTGAGGCGAGCTGTGCGCGGTCCTTTTGCGGGGCGTACAGCGGCGCCAGTGGTGAAATGGTCCACGCTGAGGGCCGAATACTTCAGACGGCGAATGATCCCTGGCGCAGCGCGCTCTTCCCCTTCGAGTTCGAGGCTGGCAAGCCGAGCCCGGATGCCCAGATTGTCTTCCCGGAGGGCATCACCCGCCGCTTTACCGTGGCTGAACAGCGGGTCCCGGAACTACGCGAGGCAGTGCGGCGGATGGCGCGCGCCGCGAAGAAGCTGGAGCTTACCCCGGAGCCGTCCCTAACCGTCGATCCTGCGAGCCGGCGTGAACGTCGCGTCACGAAGGAGACCCAGATCAAGGACGGGGCAGAGACGCTCCGCACCGACGTGCGCCACCACGTGGTTCCCGTGGTGGATTGCACGATCAATCTCCCTGGCGCAGCTCTACGTGCCCCGGGCGCCTGGCGTGTGCTCGCGGTCATCCAGCCGGTGATCCGTGAAGGGCAGACTGGGCACGAGAATGAGATATTCGCCTACGGCAATTCCTTGTCAAAGGTAGAGCACTACCGCAATCATGGGCCGAACTGTGATCACTGCCACAAAACCCGTCCCCGCTCACGCACCCTTGTGGTGGAGGAGACGGGGAGTGGTCGGTTGATGCAGCTTGGAGTCGATTGTGCCGCGTTGTACGTTGGAGATCGGGTCCAACAGGAAGTCGGCGGCATCGAGTTCCAGAGCTTCATCTGCGAGGTCCTCCGACCCTACGACCACCCGGAGGATTCCGAGGAGATGCTGGGCGGAGGCCAGGCTCTTTGCGCGTGGGACTCGGAGGAGGTGGTGGCCCACACTGTCGCCTGTGTCCGCGCCTTCGGCTGGAAGCCAACCAAACAGCAGGAGTATCCATATCGACCCAACGCGGATGCCACAGCCCAGTACGTCATGGCCCGGATTTCCGAGCGGTGGTACTCCCTCCTTGGCCGCGAAGCGGCAGCACCCTATGAAGTCACGGATGGGGATCGGGAACAGGCGGCCACCATCCTGCATTGGCTCGGGGAGCAGGCCCCCGATCCCGAGAAGGACGAGTACCTGGCCAACCTTCAGGAAATGTACGCCCCGGGCTGGATCAGCGAGAAGCGACTCTCGTTCGCCGTCTCCATCGTGCGAGCCCACAAGCGTGCGCTGGAGCAGCGCGAGCGCGAGGCCGCCGCGAAGGTGAGCCGGCACGTCGGCACCCTCGGTGAGCAGAGTGAACTCTCGCTGACCCTCCGGGGGATCACCGAGTTCGACGGCTTCAGGGGCGGAACCAGCAAGGCGATCCGATTCACGGACGCCGAGGGTAACATGTTCTCATGGCTGACGGGGAGCGCCCCGGCCGAGTTCAAGGAGTCCCGTGTGGGCGAGACCTTCAAGATCACGGGCACGGTCGCCAAGCATGAGGAATTCCGCGGGGCGCTCGTCACACGGCTCACGCGGGTGAAGGTCATGACGGAGCAGGTGGCGAACGCCGCCGGCGCGCCGCGGCGCCGGAAGACGAAACCCAAGGTGGTGGATCACGCCGCCGAAGCATGCGCGGAGGAGGGAATCGCACCATGAAGACGAAGAATGAATACGAGGTCATGCGGGAGCTCGCGAACAGCCGTAACCACGAGAAGCTATACGGGTTCTGCGAGGTCCTCGCTGACATCTCTGGGGCGATCTTCGCCGAGTTCGCGGAGGGCAAACTCCGCATGCCGAACTCCCGAGATCGTGTGGCCCGGGCCATCGAATGGGCCACCGAATTCCACGACCACCATCGCAAGACCGATTGGAGCGAGGTCGAGTACCTCGACACGGTCGATGAGTTCATCGAGTCGAAGCTCAATGACTACCGGATCAACCCGCGGCGGCCGACCACGGACGACGCTCCATCCATCACCCCGTAACCTGCATCCGCATGAACTCTCAAGACTTTCCTCCGTTTGTTCCCCTCCACCCGACCACCCGAGGGATGTATCCGAGCTCGCAGGGCGGGCGCGTTGCGGTTGATGAACGGCGTGAGCGCGAGGCGAAGAAGATTGCTCGCGACATCACCGCGGAGCTCGTCCGGATGGGCCAGGGGCGTCCGCCGGCGCCCGGTGGCGAATGGTCACACTACGCCTTGGCGTTGTTGGAACCCGCGCGGATCGCAGTGCGCACGGTGAATGGTGGGTCCCAATACGGAGTTTTCGACCCGGAAGCCAACGAGGTCCTGGCGTGGAGCGTCGAGAAGGACCCGCAGTTGGTAGTGAACACTGCGCTCACCCTGATCAGGACGCGCCGAGGCAATTACGACAACGCGATGATCGAGCGTCTGGCGGTGATGCCGGATGCGGAGTTCAATGGTCATCACTTGAATCGTTTCTCCCCCAATCCGGCGCGCGAGGTTGCCGAGGTTCTGGAGGACTGGGGCGCGCTGATTGCGAACAAGCGGGAAGCGTACAAGAAGGCATGGCGGCTTGAGGATCTGATCCGGTGGCACGGCCCCGCGGCCTATGCGGACGCGGTCACCCCGGATGATCTCTGCCTAGCCGAGCGTGAGCGGCGGGTTCTCACCGCAGTGCGACCGAATGGCAGCGCAGTTACGCTGGTGTTCTCCCGACAACTCCCGGAGCACGCGAAGATGGTCCGGCCTGATGGTGTTGATGCGGCGTTGGCCGACGTGGTGCGGTCGGCCGGAACACACAGTGCGGCTTCGGAATTCCATGCGCAGTTGGCGGAGTTCGGCATCCGGCAGATGGAGTACCTGAACCCGGATCTGGCGCGCCAGAGACCGATGCATGCCGAGGTCTACGCCGCCTTCGGAGCGGAATCATTCATGCTTGGAACGCTGGTGAAGACCGGTTCGGGCCGCCGCCTGCCTTTCGACACGATTGGGATGATCGGGCGCCGTGCGCAACGGCCGTTGGTCCCGCCTGGCGAACTGCGGCCGGAGGATCTCGCGAAGCTGACAGCCAGTCTGGCGGAGAGCGGCATCAAGACCTTCATTCTTCCCGACCATCTCGATGTCCAACTCGCGGCGCTCGACACGGAAATCGAGTTCAACCGGTTCTTGACGGAGTATAGCAACCTCGGTGGGGACTATGAGGACATCCGGCATCCGTCGATCAACTGGCATGCGGCCAAGGGCTACATCCTGAAGCCGTGCGTCGATTGCGCCGCGACAGGGAGCTGGGAGTACCGCAAGCGCCTAACACCGGAACAGATCGACCGGCTGGACGCGCTCAACCGCGGGCAGCGGCAGCAATATGAGAATGGAGACACCGTGCTCTACCAGATGGGGTGGGTGACCTCGGCAGGTCCCGAGAATGTTCGGATGGCGGTCCCGTTATCCGCCTTGCGGTACAACGATGGCCAGTTGCGTCCCGAGGTCACCGCCTTGCGCAGTGAGTACGCCTACCCAGTGATGGCGTGTGCCGCGCTCCAGCGCGATCTGACGCCTTACGAGTATGAGACCGTGGCCAAGCTCGCCCTCTCCGAGGGCGCGGAGTTCGGGCCTGTCCCGGATGAGGAACATGAGAATCCGCATGACGAGAAGAACGACCCGATCCGGCACCGCATCTGGGAGGAATACTTCCGGGCGGGCTGGGAGAAGGCACCGCGTCGAACCCAGGCCCGTAATGAGACGGTGCCCGCGGGACTTTCCACTTCACCATAACCTTCTATATTATTCAAATATCTATGACACAGCCGAATTTCTCCGCTCCCCGTGACCGCGTCGAGCTCACCCCCGAACAGGAGTCCACGTGGCGTCGCATCTGCGCGCTGCTCGGCGCCGGCGAGATGGCCGAGGCGTATCGTCTGGCGGTCCCCCTCAACCAGGAGCTTCTCGACACCGGCGTGACGGAGTTTCCCGCCCTCTACGAAGAGCTGTTGTCCGGGCTGGCGGTTTGGAAGTTCGCCGACAAGAACGCGGAGGTCGCCGCATGAGCCGCGACTTCGCCAAACGCTTTGCGGCGTTCTCGGTTGAGGTGGAGGACCCCGAGGCCCGCAAGGACCCGCGGATTGTCGCCGCCTTCGCCGCTCGCTTCCGCGACTACCTGCGCACCGAGAAGGGCCACCGCGCGCTCCAGGTTGCGATGGTCGGCGGGTTCGCGGCGTCCACGGCCGGCTCGACCGGGCTCAGCCTAGCGGCGGCTGTGTATGCGCAACCAGCCCTCGCGGTGCCGGGGATCATCTGCGCGCTGACGGCGGCGGGCACAGCGCTCGGGTTGGTGCACAACACCGACCGCCCGGACACGACCCGAATGGTTGTCGGCGCGTTGGACGCGCTCGCCAGGAAGGGTGCAGTCTCGGCGCACGAGGAAGAGGTTGAAGAGTCGGATACCGGTGTCCGGCCATGATCCGCCGGCGCGCACAACTCCCGCCGTCAGTGAATCGCACAATGCTACCTGCGATTGGGAGCACTATTTACTACGCTGCCTGCGGCAAGGTCGTTGCCGGGGTCGTGGCCGACCACCGTACGCACGTGGGGTTCAAGACACCGTATGTGACTCTTGAGGGGAAAGGCACGTGCCTCCATCCGGACTATGCGCATGCTGTGCAGGCACACGCGGAAGCGGAGGCTGAAGCATTTCGCCAGCGCTTGGCACGAGGTGGAGCGCTCAACCGGTATGTTTTGCAGGAAGTCGAGCAAGCGAAGCTCGACGCGCTGCCACCTGATAAGCGGGCAGCCCATGAATCTGGGGCACGTGAGCGATATGAGATTTTCAAGCAGAACGAAGCTGGCCGGGCAATTCAGGCTGTAGTGCCAGGATTGTCGCTCAAGGAAGCCAATCGGCGCTTTGTCGAAGCGATGGAGGTGTTCCAGGTGGTGCATGACGCATTCGGCTTTCCCAACTACGACATCTTCACTCGTGCGATCTCGGAAGAATTGGCACAGATTGGCCAGGGTCCGGTGATTGAGGAGGATGAAGAGAGGGCGAGCGAGAGTCAGCGGCCGTGACACAACACAGAACATGAAGAACCCCCATCGAATCTTCAGCCTCCGTGTCCACGACGAGACCTCCGCCGCGGAGTATCTTCGGGTGCTCGCCGAGTCGGCGTATCGCTACGACATCAACCAGCGGGCGCCAGCGGCCGGATTGGTGCCGGCGAGCTACACTGAGCGATGCAGGTTGTCGGCATTGACTGCGCGCGCCTTCGGTTTTTTGGGGCCACATGGGGCATGGCGAACCTATAGTGGTGCGATTACCATCCATGGCGGTCGGCACTGGAGAGCTGAGGAGAAGATCACCGAGGCGGAAGAGTGGGGACTGGGCGGCCCGAATTGGGTGAATGAAGAGCATGCTGCGAACAGGGCGCTTATGGCCGCCCGGAAGTCACTCGATACAATCATTGCGGTTCTTGCGAACGAGACTCTGGTTAAAGAGTTACTCCCGAGCACGCAGCGACAACTCAACGAACGTTTGCGTTGTGTCAAAGAAGGGGACCATGCCTTCACGGAGCAGTGGCGTGAGCAGGGCAGAACGCGAAGTGACCTTTTGCGGCTTCACCGGGAGTTCCAATTGGAGTTCTTGTCGGAAGTCCATGAGGTGTTGAATGGATTGCCGGCGCCAGGCGCAACCCCCTCTGCGTGGGACCGCGTATGGTCGCAATTGCAGGAGACGCTCGCGGTTGAAGCGAAGGTCCTTGGAGAGATCGGTATCATCCGTAATGGGCGTTACATTGCACCTTCCATGGAAGCTATAGAGACCTTTCTCGCGGAACGTGGCGAGAGGGAGGATCTGTCCTACGGAACAATGGAGCAACTCGGCTTCCTGTTGGGGCTCCGTGTTGAAGCCCGTGACTCAGATGCCCTGTGTTTCATCTGTGACTGCAACATCCCGGGAATTGGCAGGGTGACGAATCTCAGCGAGATCGACGAACATCTTGGGTATTGGGCGTTCAACTATCATGACATCATGCCCCAACGGGCGTCAGAGTTGGCCTTAACTGAAGCAGTGGGTTTGCTGGTCCATGGTTCTTCATTCGGCGACGGTTTTCGGGGCTATGATTGGAGCGCCACCGGCGTGATTCGGGCTGGCGACATTACGGGAGGGGTGCCGCGCAGGGCGGGCAGGGGGGTGGGTGAACTGGAGGCGGTCGAAGAAGAGCCAGGCGCAGGGATCAGCCCATGAGCGCAGTGCGTTCTGCGAGGATCGAGGTCTGATGAAATTTTCGAGGTTGACCCTGTTGTCGTTAAAGACATTAAAACTGAATTTGGAATCAGTCCCTCCGATGACCGCCGACTCCCCCCGCTTCTCCGCTCAAGACGCCCTCGGCATCCAGCAAGAGCATCTCGCCCAGTGGCGCCTTGTTCTGCGCCCTGACGTCTATGCCGCGCTGGAGACGCACATCGCCGCGAAAACGGCTGAGCTCTTTGAGGCGGCCAAGGCCGAGACCCCGGCGGATCGCCGATGTGCCCTCGGGCAACTGAAGGAGGGTTGTTCGCCGTACGACGTGCCCCGCGGCACGTCGCTGGAAGAGTTCGTCGGTAACTACGCTATCCGTGCCCACGCCGCACTGAAGAGTACGAAGGCCACTCCGAAGTCGCCACACAAGGAGTTCCCAAAAAAGGAGTGGCGGTGGATGGATGCTGTGGAGGGCCGCGCTTTCGCCCTCTGCACTGGCGAGAAAGTCTACGCTCCCAACCTTCGCAGTGTCGGGTTCCTGGACTTGTCGCAGGCGGCAGTTCTGGACGCCCCAGAACTCACGCATGTGGGGCGGCTGAAGCTGGGTAACTGTGAGCTGCGCGCGCCCAAGCTGAAGACCCACAAGGCTGAGCGCGAGCAGGTCGCGAAGGCCAACCAGGCTTTGCTCGCGCACGCGATGGAGGGGAAGATCGAGACATTCACCCTCCGTGATCCTCGGGGATTCGAGTTTGAGCGCCTGCTCAAAGCCAAGGGGATTCAGTACCGTACGACTTCCCAGGCCGGTTCGGATGTCACCTTCTACTTGGAGGGGCACCCGAGGTTCCAACAACGGGCGTTCCGCCAGGATGAAGACGCGCAAGCTGAGCAGGAAGATGGGGAAGGCCAGCGAGTCTAGCGTCGGAACACGGACGAGGAGCTTCCAACCTGCATCAGCACAGGGTAAACAATTCACAGCAACATGAGTTCAAACGCCAACTCCCCCCTCCCTACCTACAGCGTCGATCCGAACGGCAACGGGTTCAGCATCCTCCGCCATGTTCCAGGTCACGAAGATGAGCTCGCGGACGATTACACCTATGACTCGAAGGAGTACGCCGAGCTCACGATCCAAGGCTACCAGAGCCTGGACGAGCGTCTCCGCGAGCCATCACTCGACGTCTACGGTTCCACGGTCGGCGCCCGGGAGCTGGTGTGTGTGCTCGCGATGGGCGGTCCGGCTGAGACCTTGAAGCTTTACCACGATCAGAAGCGTTGGACGGGTGGTGTATTGGAATATCAGAGATCGGCCTTCACCGACAAGGTGAAGGTTCCCATCAGTGCCGAACAGGCGGCCTCCTTCTACGCGAAGGGGGTCTTGACCGCGGACGGGCGCCGCTTGGCCGCGGCCCATCCTGTTGGCTGGAACCGCTCGCGAGCGGTGGCATCGGATACCACCGCTGCGGAAGGCGAGGAGTCCGCGCAGAAGGTCTGAATTATGCCGAACGAGCAACATATCCCGCGCCCCAACCCGGCTGGCCGGCCTGTGATCATCCTGCAAGGAAGGTTCGCGGGGCTGGAAGGCGTGTGCCTTGGCCAGGTGGAAGGGCGGGACGTGTTCGCGGTCTCGCCGAACGGCGAAGATGCCATCGTGGAGCTCGAATTTGGCAGCGGGTTTGGAGTCCTGGAGCGCAAGGGAGTTGCCGCCACCACATTAGCCGCGGCATTGAGGCGGTGTGATGAGCTGAGCGACGCGCTGAAGCCGTTCGCGCGGGAGTTCGCTTCATGGACGCAAGGCCATCGTCTCGACACGCGGATTGGGATCTGCGAGCTCGGGTTCAGCCCCGAGGAGGCCAAGTTCACCCTGGCGGATCTGCACCGGGCGGCGGCGCTCTGTCCCATCCATGAAGAGGCTGAAGAAGAGGTAACCGAATCCAACCACATCTAGCCATGCCCCCACTGCGCAAGGAAGACATCATGGTCCGCAACGTGAAGACTTTCACGGGACACGACGGCCAAGGCTTCAACGCCACGCTCTATGTGCGAGGCAAGCGGACGGCCGACGTCGTCAGTCTGGCGGATGGTGGCGAATTTGAATACACGTGGCACCTTCCCGAGGGCAAGCGCCGCCATTTCGGCGGCGAGTTGGAGCGCGAGCTCAAGGCATACGCGGCGGCGTTGCCCGGAGTGGAATGCCCGGAGCTCAAGCGCACACTGCCGCAGAGCTTGGACATGGTTGTCGAGGATCTCGTCAACGATGTCCTCGAAGAGCGGAAGTACCGACGCGAGTGTCGGACGAAGACGCTCTTCACGATCAAGGGCGACCCCGACCACCTCTGGCAGGTGGCGAGACCCTACACGCCGGATCTCGCCGTGAAGCTGCGGGCGAAGCATGGCGACGCGCTTCAGGAGATCATCAACGAACGTTATCTCGTGAAGACTCCAACACTGGGGGCCGCTGAGGACGAGCAGGACGTTGATTCACCGAGGCCCTGACAGGCTGGCCTTCTTCCATAGTTCATTCCCCAACCATTCAATTTTATGCCGAACTCTACCAAGCAAGCTTCCCGGCCGACGTTGGTGTCCATCCGTCCGTCGCAGACGCCCGACGAGACGCCCGATCTATCGCATCTGGGTGAATACAAGTCGCAGATTCCGACACGCGCCACCTGGTACGTGGACCGGGACGAGGGGCAGCTCCGCGGGCCGGCCCTCCAGACTACCGATGGGGAGGAAGGCTTCAAAGAGTGGATCGCTGGCGAGACCGCACTCCAGGTCATGGTGAGCAACAACGGCGCCTTTCTCCCTGCTGTGCTGGCTGATTTCGCCGAGGGGAAGATTGCGACGGATCTCACGAAGCGGAGCAGCCGCGGGCAGTATGAATTCTTTCTCCCGGCTCAGCACGTGCCGCATGCTACGCAGAACTGGGGGCACGTGAAGGATGAGGAGGTGAACGCGGCCTTCACGAAGGCATTGGCTGAGGGCAAATTCCAGCGCCACGGCATTGACCCGATCATCGCACCACTCATCCATATTCAGGATGCCGGCGCCGCCCGGGTGGAGGAGTTCGTCGGGGTCTCTCGCGCGGAGGTGACACAACGGCGGGCCACCGGGCGGCCGGCGCTGACGGAGCGCGACATCCAGACATTCTGGCTCGATTGTCTGTATGCGTGCGAAGATTACGAACGGATGGACTCCTACGGCAACAATTGGTCGATGATCAACTATTGTCTGGAGGCGGTCATCGAGACTCCGAGCGGTGTGGAGCAGAAGATCACCTCCGCCGGTTTGGGTGGGGTGGAGGACGATTCCAGCAAGGAATACTTCGCCGAGCTCGCCGGCCAGGAGCTTCCGGGCCTGTTGTCGGACCTCGACTCCATGGGTGTCGTTGTGCGGCGTGCGGACGTCGAGTCGCTCGGCGCGAAGGCCCTCGGGGCTTACGACGAGTGGGCCGCGTCTAACGAGCAGGACGAGGATCAGGGCTGCAAGGTTTGAGAATCGTTGCACTCCTATGGGCGCGCAATTCCCGACGGTTTTGGAGGGGTCCCGTGAGATCGCCGGTTATGTCGCGGGCCTTGATGACGACGCAGACGAGGAGCTTGTGCTTGAGATGTTCCGCGGTTGCCGAGCGACTCTGCAACGCGTTGCCATCGGCTCTTTGGAAGAAGGCCCGCGGGATGCGCATGTTCGTAATGTGGCCAAGGAGCGACGTTATGCCCGCAAGCCACTAGCGAGCATGCCCCCGATTCTGGTCGAGGACGGGGTCATCCAGGATGGACATCATCGCTTCCGGGTGGCCAAGGCTCAAGGCGCCAAAGAGATCATGGCTTATGTCGTCACGGAGATCGCCGCGAAGCAGCACGTCGGGACTGGCCGGCAAGCCAGCGGTTCCGACGAAGAGACTGAAGCGGGAATCACTGTGTAGGAGCGCATCCTATGGCAAACTACGTCAGCAACTATTTCGTGGTGAGTGGGCGTGTGCCCTCCGCTTCCCTTGGGCCACACGGTCCCAACGAGGAGTTCTGGGGAATGTTTCGAGGCCCCGAGGGGCAGAAGGCCGTTCGGGCGAAGGGGTATTTCGTCGGGCTGGTACCTCCGGATGCCGGCTTTGAACTCTTGTCGGTTGGGACCCAACCCTCGGCGCCCCTCGCAGTCGCGTATTCAGAGTCCCGGTGGGATCCGCCGACGGAGATGCTGCGTCAGCTCTCGACGGACTCCCCGGAGCGAACCTTCACACTTTTTTGGGCCGAGCCTACCGAGCCAAGCGCTGGGCTCACCCAGTTCCGGGCTGGCCGGCAGATCGCGGCATGCCGCTACAACCATAGCTCGCCAGATTACCGGCTCTTGGTCGCAGCATTCCAGGTTTCAGGCTATCCCGTGGAGAACGCCCCACGGTTCGAGACCTCCGACCGTGAGGTGGTCATCGACGTTCGCGAGGATCGAACCCATGAAGCGCGCCCCTATACTTGGGCGGTGGTCTGTGACGCGCGGACGCGCGATGAGATTGAGACGTTTATCGAGACCGGGGAAGCCGATGCCCTACGCAAGGCGGAGCAGTATTGCGAGGTCCGCGGACTCACGGTCGTGGAGAATTTCGAGGATTCCTCCGAGGAGGAGTCGGAGCAGTGCAAACCCTGACGCCTATGCCTACCCACAACGAAAGCGACTATGATGCCCTTCGGGGGCAGATCCTGAATGACGAGACCGCCTACTGCGAGGCGGTGAACTGGATGGGCGCCAAGGCGCAGGAGGAAGGCAACCACACCTACGTCGAGGACGGGAAGGTGTACCACAAGAATGCCACCGAGCTCACGCGCGACGGCTACCTCGACAAGTACATCGAGTTCCGCCTCAGCCAACAGGAGAGCGAGGCCGCCGGCGAGGAAGAGTCGGATGGGTGCAAACCGTAGCGCGGCATCTCAATGAAATCTCCAACCAGGACGAGACAGTCCGCCGGCGCCGCGGCGATCTCTGCAACTACCGTGACCGAGACCGCGGCGGGATCTGTCGTCTCCTTCAACCACGGCGGTCGGCCGTATCACTTTCAACTCGTCCGCCGTCCTGGCCAGGTTGGTAAACTGCCATGCCGACGGTCCTGATCCCTCCGGAGCATTTCGCCCGTCGGGTGGCGAACGAGTACAGCGATCCCGTGGCGGCTCTCTGGCGTGAGCTATTCCAGAACAGCCTCGACGCCGGCGCCACGATCCTGGAGATCCAGGTGGACGCCGACAGCTATCGCTTCAGCGACAACGGCCGGGGCATGTCCTACGAGACGATGCGGAGGGGGTTGCTCACGCTCGGTGGCTCCGTCAAGGACGGCGAAGCATCAACCGGTGGATACGGGATTGCCAAGGAGCTGATTCTTTTCGCGCACAAGCAGTACACGGTCCATAGCAACCGGGTCGGCGTGGAAGGCGTCGTGGCCACCTACAAGCGTAAGGAGATCGAGCCGCGGCGCGGGACCATGATCGAGGCGCGTGTGGACGCCAACAGCAACGCCTTCTGGGGCTTCAAGAACCGTTCCAGCGAGGCGATCCGTCGTCTTGTCGGCAGCTCGAAGCTCCATCCCGATCTTCAGGTCTTTCTGAATGGCGAGCCGGTTGCGTGCCGCTCTGTTCCGGAGGAGGCGCTCAACAGGCAGGTTCGTATCGGTAAACTCTATGCGAGCGCCGAGACGCCGACTTGTGCGGTCGTGCGGGTGAACGGACTGGTGATGTTTCGCCAGGCGAACGAGCAGTTGCCTCAGACGATCATCCTGGATCTCGATCCGCAGCACAGCCGCGAGTACCTCACCAGCAACCGCGATGGCATCAAGTACGAGCACGCACGGGAGTGGAACGACCTTTTGACCCGGGCCTGCATTGACCGGCGGTCGTTCAACCATCGCAGCGAGGGGGAGGTTTTCGTGAAGGGCGCCAAACGGCACCTTGAAACGCCCGGGCTGAAGTCGCGGGCGTGGGCTGACAAGCTGGGCTTGCTGACCTCTGCTCGGACCGCCGAGTTGGTGCTGTCGGTCGTGGCCGGAGCTCAGCGGGCCGCCGCATCCTCCGAACGTCAGGTGGAGATCATGGAGAAGGTTGCCCGAGGGGAGGATGTCCCTGATGATCCTCGGGCGCAGTCGCTCGTCTCGAATATCCGGAAAGCGGTCGAGCTTTCGGAGGCCGTGGATGCAGGCTCAATGAGCCAGGACGCGGCGGAAACAACGTTGTTGGACCACATGGCGGAACAGGCCAGTGCCGCCGGGGACCGGGTGGATCTGAAGGCCATGCAGGTTTTCGTGCGCGAGATGCTCACCCCTCCCGTGCGCGGGTTCGCCGCGGACAGCTACATCTTCAACAGCACGGATCCGGTCGAGATGGAGCTCATCTACGGCCGGGCGCCGGCGGTGCTGCGGTTGGAGCAGATGTGGCAGGCTGCGGTCGAAGCCGCCGTCCAGAGCAACACGTATGCGGACCGGAAGTTTCGGATCGGGTGGGAGTTCGACGCGAAGCGCGAGGCTTCCTATACCGTCAGGAATGGAGTGGCGGTGTTCTCCATTAATCCACTGACGTTCCTGACTCTCGACGGGAAGTGGAAGCCTGGCGTTGGTCCGGGACGAGAGACGAAGCTCCGCCTGGCAGTCCTGGCCGCCCATGAACTTTGTCACCAAAAACAGGAGTACCATGACGAGGAGTTCGTGTCGCTTTTGCATGTGACCTTGGAGAACACACTTCACCGTCTTCTCGGTGAGCATCTCTCGGCCATCCGCCTTGGCCCCGAGCCGCGGAGCTCGGCGGTGGCGGAAGAGGACCAGGAGAACATGAGCCGGATCGGCGCCTAAACGGGACAGACTCGGGCGCTAGGGCGATTTGGGACGTCGGTCCCCCAGAGGGGAGGCGATTATTCTGCTTGCCCTCATGCTGCGAACAGTGACAAAAACTGAATTTGAGGACGGAAACCGCCTTGGTTGGCCCCTAGTCATAGCGCTCGAATCCCCTGCGTAATGGCTGCGAGTTGACCTCTTCGGTTTCCCCGGGGCAACCCGGTCGCAACACCATAAAACCAATACTGAAAGGTCAGCAGCATGAAATCCGTCAAGTTCGAGGACATCAAAGGGCGCACCAACCACGTTGAGCTGCGCGGCAATCTCACCGCCGACCCGGTCGTCAAGACCCTCGGCAACAGCACGCTTGTCGAGCTCCGCCTGGCGTCCAGTCGCCCGGTCGAGATCAGGGGCGAGAAGTCGGAGGAGGTCCTGTTTGTGGACATCGAATATCGCGGCAAGGACGCCGAGGCCGCCGCGCAGTTCCTGAAGAAGGGCACGCCCATCTTCATCGAAGGCGCGCTCAAGCAGGACCGCTGGGAGAAGGGCGACCAGAAGTTCAGCAAGGTCAAGGTCGTCGGCTTCGAGCTTTCCGAGGTGCTTTTCCCGCCGAAACAGGGCGAGGCTCCGCGTATCCCGACCGGCTTCCCGAAGACCGTCACCTTCGAGGCCCTCAAGGAGGCCAAGAAGAACAGCAACAGCCTCACGCTGAAGGGCAATCTCTGCGCCGACGCCGAGACGCGTGTCGCGCCGACGGGCACCGCGATCACCTCGTTCCGTCTGGCCGTGAACCGCAAGTTCAAGACCGCCGCTGGCGAGGCCCGCGAGGAAGTCAGCTATTTCAACGTCACCCAGATGGGCGAGAAGGCCCGCGAGATCGCCGGTCTCCAGAAGGGCGCCCCCGTCTTCATCGAGGGCAAGCTCAACCTGGACGAATGGCAGACCAAGGGGCCGGAGCCGAAGAACCGCTCTGAGGTGAACATCCGTGCGTTCGAGGTCGCCAACGTTGCGCCGTCCCAGCGGCAGGCGCGCGGTGAGAACGCGGGCGCCGAGGAAGGCGTCGAAGAGGGCGGCAACGTGCCCTACTGAGCAGCGTACGACACTTGACGGAGGGTGGCGCCCGGTGGCGCCACCCAACCTTCGCCCTCTTCGTTGTGCAACCACTACACCAGAACCAGAATACGATTACCGTGCTCGGCACGGAATCGGCATGTCGTGTGCGTGTAGCGGGTTGTGAGATGCTGCTTGGCAGCACGGCGGAGGGAGGAATCAAGCCTGGCGATTTGTCGTCCGTCCCATTGGAGCACCGCGTTGCGGTTCAGACCGCGGTGCGGGATCATCACCGGCAACGGGAGCGCCAGACGTTGGCGGAGATCGTTGCCAATGGGCTCCACCGCTATGCGGACCCGGCAACGAAACGGCGGATCCAGGAGCTTGGCCTATGGCCGGGCCTGCATGCCGCACGCTTCGCCTGTGGAGAAATCCCTCGCACGACAGATGGAGGGGTCTACGCTTTCCAGCCATGATCACCGCCTATTCAATGCTCACGACGAAGAAACGCGCGGTGCGGATCTTCTTTGACGCGCAGAGGGGTGAGCTCTGCCGCAACCCGATTTACGACGAAGAAACCGGCGTGAAGTGGGAGAGGGTGCGGGCATCGAACGTTTTGGCGGCGTTCGCCGTCGAGAAGCGGCTCAGTCCCGAGGATCTCGGTGACTACCGCCACGACACGCTGAAGACCCTCCCGATGGATCCGAAACAGATCGAGGACGCCGCAATCGAGATTGCGGAAGGAACCAGCACCGGAGGCCCATGATGATGATGGCACCGAAGAACGAACTTCTACGCAGCTCCGCTGCGCTCAGCCTGGTGGGCGGCTCCCTGACGCCGTCATACCCCTTCCATCGCTTTCGTGACGCGCGGGGACGGGTATTCTCGGTGGTCACCGAGGCGGAACGTCTCGGCTCGCTTGGAGACGCGGGGCAGTTTGAGGGATATGTAAAACTCCCCTTTGCCGTGCGCAGCGCCAAGGCGCCCGGCACCTCGTTTGAAGTGTGGGTTCCTGAAAGCGCACTCGCCCAATGGGCCGCGGAAATCGCCATCCGACGTGATCGGGGTGAGGGAAAGCCGGAATCCGTGGATGCGGATTCTCCTGAAAGCGGACTCAAGGTCTGACGGTCAGGCAGGATCCGAGGAAAGTGCCCCAGAGGGGTTTACACCCCATGGGGTGCTTCGGTTTTGGTTGGACTCAGGGGGGGAGCGGCCTATTGTTGCATTTGACATGTCAGGCAATGCGCCGCAACTGCACGCCGTATGAAGGCAGCCGAAAAGAACCCATCACCAGATCCTGCGCAGACGCGTCCTGCTCGGCTGAAACAGTTCCAGGATTGGGAGTTGGCGATCTCGCGTGAATTGGCGCAGAAGAACGGCAAGACGTTCAAGTACCCGCTCTTCCGTCTGAATGACAATGGCCGGTGGATGTTTGTCGTCTGTGACGACAACACGGAGATCGCGTTCTCCAAGACGATGATGAACCAGTATCGCGCCGCCGAGGAATGGGTGAACGAGGGCGGTAAGTGCCCGTTCACCATGCCGATCACGGCGAAGCCCACGGCCGCCCAAGTCGCGACCGTTTGAGAAAACCAGCGCCTCGATGAGGAGCTTCTCTGCGCGAAAAGCGTTTGACAAGTCTAGCAGATAAGCGAGGAATCTAGGGCGATGGAAGACGCAAAATCCGTAGCCCCAGCCACGGCCCCAAAGCAGGGGCTGCGACGCACCGCGGTGGGGAGGCAGGCCGAGCAGCCTCCCGCCCAGACCTCTTTCCCGCCAGGCGCCGTCCTCCTCAACGAGGAACGGCAGCAGAAGCACGTTGCCTACGGCGTCGCGATAGCGGCGCTGGTCCTCAGCCTCATGGCGGTTGTGACCATGGCGCACATACAAGGTCGCGAGGTGCGCGCGATGGTGTTGGACCGTGGGAGCACCATCCATATCGGTCCCTTGGAAAAGGTGACCGGCCAGTCGGAGGTGTACCGCGACCTCGGCCTGTGGGCGACGCAGGTCGCCCTGCAACGTTCGTCGGTCGGGTTCAACCTGGTGGAGTACGTCCCGATGTTCTTCCGCCCGGGCTCGGTGGATAAGCTCAATGCCGACCTCAAGGCGCAACTTCCCGACCTACAGGCCCGCAATCTGCGGCAGTACCCGGAGATCGCGAGCTATCGGTTTCTCCAGGAAGGCGAGGTGAACGGGGTCAGGGTCTGCTTCCTGCGTGTGGACGGGAACATCATCCGGACCGGCTACTATCAGGGCATGCCGATAGCCGAGTCGGTGCCGTTCCGGCTCGTGATTGCCGCGGCCCCGAATCCCGTGCTCACCGCCCGGGACAAATATCCGTATGCGGTGGAGGACTACCGCCTCGACCTCAACCCCACCAACAAGGAGTAAGCCCGATGAACCGTCTGTGTGTGATTTTTCTCACGATACTCAGCCTCGGGGCGGTCTCCGCGGTGCAGGCCCAGAGTGCGGCCGGGTCCACCTTCGTGCAGCGTGTGCCGCTCGATCCCTCCCGCCCATACTTCGTGCCGACACACCCTGCCGTCACGGTGACGGTGAGCTTCCCGCACGAGATCGACGGCTTCGACGGGTGGGCGTTCACGACGGATCCGCAGCGCAATCAGGGCGACTTCTACCTCTCGTTCACCGAGGGCAACAACTACCTCTCGTTCGTCCCCGTCGGGCGCGGTGACGCTGTCCGCAACCTCAACGTCGTCATCGCGGGGAAGGTGATCTCGCTGATCGCGTACCCCGTCAAGGACCAGCGCCAGGCGCCGACCGCGATCCAATTCGAGGAGCAGGTCCCGGCGCGCGATCTTGCCGCGGCCGAAGAGGCGAAAGAGCAGTCCCGGCCGTCGTCGGTGATCAGGACATACAAGCCGCCGGCGCGGCCTTTCGAGCATGTGACCCCGACTCGTTTGCTGGGCATGCTCGACACGATGAAGCTGCTTGCGCAGCTCGACGCGCAGGACGGCCAGGAGGAGCGCAGAGCGGGAACCCGCGGCCGTCGCCTGGAGGATGCCGCGAAGGCGATGCCCCATCTGACCATTGTCCGCCGCGAAGGCGACAGCGCCGAGTTCGGATTCTACCGGATCCGGCTTCTGATGGTTGTGCGGAACAACCGGCTGGATGTCGTGGCTTTCACCTGCGTCATCGAGAACACGAGCGGTGTCCCGCTGCAATTCGACCCGGAGAGCTTCGGCGTCCGGGTGGGCGCCGCCTACTACCGCCAGGTGATTGGTGACTTCCAGCCGGACATCCGGCCGGGGAAGAGCGAGATCGCATTCTTCGCCTTTGCCGGCAGCCCTGACGGGCGGCCGAACTACCTCGATCCCGAGCAGGAATTTCTCCCGTCGCTGGAGCTCCGCCGCCCCCGGGTCAACCCCGGGGCCGATCTCATCAAAGCGACGATCCAGCCGGCGGTGGAAGCACTGCCCCCGGAACAACCGCAACCGACAGCACCATGAAGGGTTTTTTCAAGAGCAAGCTCGGCATGTTCGCCGTCTTCGCCGTAGTGCTGGCAATGGCACTACTGGCGACGTTGCTGATGCGCCGGCCACTGACCACCCCGCAGGCCCGCGGCGGGCAGACGCCTTCCCAGCCGACGGAAGCGCAGACCACGGCGAAACCCGCGGCGCCCGCCGGCAAAGCGGCGGCCACCACCGCCGAAGGCACGGGAGCACCTGCCCCACAGGGCCAGCCCAGTGAGGCGCCCGTGCAGAGGTTCCAGCGCAACGTGCCGGTGAGCACCTACACGGTTCAGGCGGAGGCGCCGGAGTCGCAGATGCCACTGGCGGCCGAGAAGGTTATCGAGCGGCAGTATTCTCGCATGGAGATGCCCAACAGCCAGGGAGGCCAGGGCAACCAGAACCAGAACCAGGGGAAGGCGCAGCAGCCCGGCCCTCCCACCATGGCCAGTTTCAGCCGGCGCCATACGGACCGGGACCGGTCCCCGGCCGCGACAACCGCGTCGTCGGACCAGAGGCCGACCGCGCCAACGCCGGCCGCGACCGAAATCTCAAGCTCGCCGATCTCGGCCCGCTTCCTGCCGTTCGGCCGGGCGATCAAGGCTGAGCTCGTGAACGCCTTGGTCTCCTCGACGCGCCGGGGGGCTCCGATTGTCGCCCTCGTGACGGAAGACGTCCGCGACTGGAGCACCGACGAGGTGATCATCCCCGCCGGCTCGGAGCTGCACGGCGTGGCGGCCCCGGATAAGCAGCTTCAGCGCATGTTCTCCGAAGACCATTGGATCCTTGTGCTTCCCAAGCACGACAAACGGGCGCCTGGCGCCGAGATCCGCATTGTAGGCACGGCGCTCGACCGCGATGAGCGCCTCTTGGACAACGGAGCGGCGACATTCTCGCAGTACGACATGGCTCCGGGAATTCCGGCGGAGATAGTCCGGTCTGATGACGAGGTGAAGCTGTTCCTGGGCGAGGCCCTGAAGGGGTTCGCGAGCGTGAGCCAGACCCGCGACTCGTATTCGAGTCCGTACGGCACGACCGAGACCGTCCAGAGCACCACCCGCAACGCCTTGCTTGGCGCCGGCGGGTCAGTGGCCGACAAATACGCGGAGCTCGCGCTCGAAGAGTACAAGAACAACGGCTGGTTCCTGCGCGTGCGCGCGTCGAAGCAGTTCTACCTCTATGTCCAGCAGACCGTGGACATGGAGCAGGCCAGGATCGGCTACACCACCATCAATTCCGAGAAGGGGCCGACGAAGTCCTCCGCCCCGCAACCTTCAAATTCCATCCAATGAAATATCCCGTCATCCTCGCGCTACTGGCGCTTGTGGCACTCACGGCTGGCTGCGCGAGCCGCACAGCCTCGAACAGCCGGGTCCGTTCCGAGATCGTCGTCACGCCTCCGCCCGCCCCCCCGCTCAACGAGGCCGGTGTGTGGCTGCCCGATGGGATCAAGGCGTATCCCGTCGGCAGATATGTCGATCCGGCCGATCCCAACATCATGCACGAGCGGCATGTGCTCTACCGGCGCGAGCAACAGGGTGATTGGCGGTTGCAGACGAACGCCGACCGGCAGATCCTGATCGGGAACACGATGGGGGACGGCGAGCAGGATCTGAAGCCCGCGCTGCTCGACCAGGAGCTGGCGCGCGAGCTCCAACGGCAGCGCGCCAACGGCCTGGCGGCACGGCAGAGTGCGGTCTACCTTGTCGAGAAGGGCGCCGAGATGTCCGATGCGGCCAAGGCCCTCATGGAGCAGGAACAGCAGCTCAGGCAGAAGCTGGAGGAGGAGCGCGCGAAGAACAAAACGCTTCAGAGCGAGCTCGACGGCGAGAAGAGCCGCCGTCGCCAGCAGGAGCAGAACTCGGCCATCGACCCCGCGACGGGGTTGCCGCGCAGCGGGCGGTAGCGATTTTGTCAGTGTACGTTCCAGGAGACTAGGGCCGGGGCAACCCGGCCCTCTTTCGTTGTCAGAAGGGGCGAATTTCTGCGCCGAAATCCGGTTGACATGTCCAACGGATAACCTAATAACTTGCCTAGTTCTTAAACGAGGGACACAACACATTATGATGCGAACAATAGCCGTCGTGAATGGTAAAGGTGGCGTGGGCAAGAGCACCTGTTCGGTTCTCGTGGCGCTTTCATTCGGGCATGCACAGATCCCGGTGTCGCTGATCGACCACGACAAGAGCCAGCAAAGCGCCGCGGAGTGGGCCGAGCGACTCAGGGAGTCGGACGGCGACAGCGGCATCGTGCCGATCACGGCGGATCCGCCCCCGCGTTTCGCGATCTGTGATACCCCGGGCAACATCGAGTTCGTCCAGTCGGACAGTTTCCCCGCCGCCAACCTGTTTCTGGTGCCCACCTCAACCAGCTTGCTCGACCAGAAGGTGACGCAGGCGACGGTGGCGATCCTCAAACAGCGCTTCCCCAGGACCCCGTTGCGCATCCTGTTCAATAATGTCGCGCCGAATACGCGGGATTCCCAGGACCTGGCCGGCTACGCCTCGGCCATCGGCGCGGAGGCGCTCAAGAACGTGCTCCGGCGCCGCACCTGCTACCGGTACGCGGCGCTCGAAGGATGGAGCCTCCTGACGAAGGAAGCCGAGGATGAGCTGTTCCGTCTGACGACGGAGATCGCAACCCTGGTGACTCTCTGAATCTCCCGTAACACAACTCCTGTAACTGACACGTCATGACTGCCAAAAGATCGCCGAACCCCCTCGCGCAGCGCCTAGCGGCTGAGGTCGCCAAGGGCGCCCGCTCTCCCTCCACCTCTGCTCAGTCGGCTGCGGAAACGCCGCCCCCGGCGGTCCCGCCGGTGGCACCGTTTCCGCCCGCCGCCGGAGCAACCCCGTCGGCGCCGACCCCTCCGGCGCAGAAGCCCCTCAAGCAAACCAAGACGTACAGCCTGAACCCGGACGAGATCACGAAGATCGAGAAGGCGATGGACTTCCTCCGGAGCAATGGCGTCTACGACGCATCGAAGGCGGCCATCGTGCGCGCGATGGTCCGCCAGGCGAAGATCGACCCCACCTTCCTTGAGGAAGTGATGTCGGACAAGGACTGAGGGCGGGTTCTCAATTTCTCCGAGTAGCAACCCCAACAAAAAGGATACACGATGAGCAGTGCGACGTTTCTGCAAACCAGCGGCATTGTCCGCCTCACCAAGGACCCGAAGGTGGTCCAGTCTGGTGAGCACACGATCTGCAACCTGAGCCTGGTCTCGAACTACGAGTACCGCCGGGACGGCAAAGTTGTGAAGGAGCCGCCGACGTTCCTGGAGGCCGAAGCCTACGAGGGCGCTGCCAAGGTTTTGGCTGCGAACCTTCACAAGGGTGATCGGGTTTTCCTGCAAGGCCGGCTGAAGCTGGAGTCCTGGCTCGACAAGGGGAGCCAGCAGAAGCGTTCGGCGCACAAGTTGGTCATTCGCGATTTCAAGTTCATCGAGCCCAAGGCCGCCGACGACGAAGCTCGCGGCGAGGCCGGCGGCGACGACGTCCCGTACTGATCGCGCCATGGTCACCCGCGACATACTCAACAGCGCCGTCCGCGACGAGGACGGCAACTACTGGTTGGTCACCACGCCGGAGCGGTATCACCGCGACATCGAGCCCGGGGCGAACCGAGTGTTTGCCACAGCGGAAGGACAACCGCTGCCAGGCGACAAGGAGGTCGCCGTGGTGCTGAATGCCGCGGGTGAATTCATCCGCTGGGGCGAGCCCAGCGAATTCGACGCAAGGTTCTCGTGAACGGTGGCCGCCGTGCGCTCTGGCGCCGGCGGCACCCTTCGAGGATCGTCCACCCCCACGTGTTAGCCGGCGAACCGGGACGGAGTACGCTCATGAACAGGAATACAGCCATCGCACTTGCGGTGCTCACCATGGTGGTGGGCCTGCGCGGATCAGAGGACAGCGGTCTTCTGGTCGAACAGCTTTTGGGAGGGACGCCGCCGAAGCAGGCCCCTGTGCCCCCGTCACCGGAGGTGCGCCGCCCACCGGCGCCGCAATCGCCTCCAGCAACGACGCCGGCGCCCCAGCCCCCCCGTGTCACCGACCGGGTCGATCTCCCGGTCTCGGGCACGCCGGCGCCCCAGCCGCCGAGCAACCCGTTGCCGCCGCCTCCGCCGGTTGCCCGTCCGCCAGAGGCCAGCCAGCCGGCCCCGGCCGTCTACCCGCCTCAGCCGAGCGCTGGGGCCGTCCCGACGCCGGGTGCCGTTGACGCACCACAACCTCCGATGGAGACGCCAGGAAGCGCCAAGAAAGCGCCTGTTGCGGCGCTGGCGATGCTCGGCGTGTTCGCGATGGTGCTCCTTGGGGGGAGCGTCATTGGTGTCCGCGCGATGATGCGCGCCGGGAAGAAGCGGGATCGTGCAGAGGAGGCCGATGCGGAGGATGAAGACGTCGCCGGCCATGTGGACGCGGAGGTCGTCCCCCCGAAGCTCCCGCCTCAAAATCGGCCGGCGAAGCCCGCCGCGGATGACTCCGGTGGCGTTGAGCCGATGACCGAGCGTCCCGAGATGACCATGCGCACCCCTCCTCCTCCGCCGGAAGCGGGTGGTGGCGGTGGGGGTAATGCGTTGGTGCCTCGTGCCGCGTTGCAGCAGATGAAGGCAGATTTCGAGGCCATGCTCCGTTCCGCCGTGGACAACGCTCTCGCCGCACAGCGGAGCGAGTATGAGGCGTTGCTGCGCCGCCAAGCGGACCAGATCGAGAAGATGGGGTCGATGCTGACGGAAGCGGCCCAAGCGATTGAGTTCGCTCGTTCGTTGCCCCCGGTATCGGTGCCGCCCCCTGACTTTGGCGCCGACCGAGCTCACGACAGTGAAGCGGGACCCGGCCAGGGCGACGACGTCACCCAACCGGCCGCCGGCGGCAATTCGGGATATTGAGCAACCTCCACCCAGGAAGACGCAGCTATGAAGATCCTCACCACAGTGCTCATGTTCGCGGCCGTAGCCGTGTGTGCGGCGACGCCCGCCGAGCAGCCCAAGACATACCGATTCAATGGAGCCGACTACGTGGCGGCCCGTCACCTGGTCGAAGGCCCCATCGAGACCAACGAGTTTACGCGTCCTGGCGAGACCCTCCTCAACTGGCGGCAGCTTGTGACCCATCAGCAGGTGACCACGCAGGCGACACTGGAGCAGATGTCGTTTCGCGCGGACGCCTACGCGCTGCACATCCAAGCGCAGTTGAAGCGCGATGCCGTGGCCCAGCCGACGTATTGGGAGATGCTTTACTCAGGCAAGGAAGCGGCTGTGTTCGCGGTGCGTTTCGGCCCTCGCGACGATTATCCGGCGCAGCAGATGGTTGCCCTGGTGATGGCCGCCGGTCCGAACACGATTCACGTCCTTCAGTGGGCCGTGAAAGAGGATCCCCGCAACCCCGGGGAGTACCTGACTGCCCTTGAGTCCTGGAAGGAACTGTTCAACCGGCAGGCCAGGGCCGCGGTGAACGCTGCCGTGCGGCAATGATCGAGAGCCGGATACAGGAAGTCACGAGCGGCAACCGCTTGTTGTTCGTCGAGTCCGTCCGTGATCTCGTGGAGAGGCCGCGGGACAAGAGACTGAAGTTCATCGGGACAGAGGACGGGTCGGCGGGGTTCACGCTGTTGGTCCTGGTCGGGTTCCGAGACACCAGCATGGCGGAGATGGAGGTGCTCTGGAACGACGGCCGCAATGAGGTCTCTGAAGTGTTCCCTCGGGCCGAGGTGGAAGAGTACGTGAGGAGCCTCTTCACCCCCATCGAAGAGCCACGGAAGGCCATCGCGCCAGCTCACCTGAAGCGGACCGCTGCGAGTGGGCCACCTGTTGAGCAGATGGGTCTCTTCTAGGAGGCCCCGCCTTACGGCAGGAACTCAGCGAGGGGAGTAGCCACATGCTGTGCGAACAGCCGGGTGAGCACGCCTTGCCCCGCCATTTGGTAGACGGTGGAGGCGTCCTGGCTGACGAAGGTCTGTCCGTGGATGCGGCAGACTTCGGCCGGGCGGAACATCCGCGGTCCGTATTCCGTCATCAGGTACGCCCCGGAATTGTTGATCTTGTGGTAGGATCGGCAGAAGGTCGGGCACTCCCGCGCATTGCGGTCGAGCACCTTTAGCGAGCGAACGAATCCGTTGCCTTTGGCGCCGTGGCGCGCGGCGTGCGCACGGAGCCCGGCGAAGGAGACGGCGATGCGTTCGACGTCGGCCTGGTCGAGCTCGGCGTCCGGGGCATCGCAGAAGTCGCCGACGGTCCCGGCGAACGGCGTGTGGGGATTTGTGACGACGAAACCCGGCTTCAGCGTAGCCACGCAGACCCAACGGCGGCGTGTGGACGGCTCTCCGTAGTCCACCGAAGGGCGGAGGACGGTTGTGCGGACGTCGTACCCAAGGCGGCGCAGGTTGAGCACGAGCAGGCGGCCCGCTGGCGAGTTGCCGTAGCGCGGGACATTCTCGAAGATGCAGGCGGCCGGCATCCTGGCGGCGACCAGGGAGAGAGTCGGGATGAACAGGTCGCCCGCCTCGCCGAACTCGGATTGCCCTTTGAGCGATTTCTTGGTGATCCCGTAGTTGGAGTGCTCAGTGCACGGGATCCCTGCTAGGAGAATGTCGAACTCAGGGAGCTCATACGGGTGCATGCTGCGGAAGTCGCCGATGATGATCTCGGCGTCTGGGTGTTTGCGGGCGAATTCATCCGCATAGCCGATCTCGCGTTCAACGCCGGCGATGACCTTGAAACGTGGGGTGCCGCCGAAGGCATCGGAGAGGGTGCCACCGCCACAGAACAGATCGAGCACGCGGTAGCAGGACCGGCCCAGCCCATGGTTCAGGATCGAGGCAGCCCGCAGAGTCGGCAGGACGACCATGCTGCGGTACGACCCAACGACCTTCACTTCCCTCGCGTCGCAGAGTGTGCCCAACACCCTGCGTGAGTTGATGTCGATGATCGGACGCGCCTCGCCGTTTGCGCGGCGGGAAGAGACTTTGTGGCGGCTGGTCGTGGCCGGGGTGATGTGAAGCGCTCCGTCGGTGAGCCGGACGTTGATCGGTTGGTTGCGGGCGAACCCGAGTTGCTGGATCCGATGCCCCTCCACCCAGAGACGCGGCGCGCCGCGGTGGGGGCTGATGGTGGTGAAGTAGGTTAGGCTCATAGGCTAAGAAGTTCATAACCTAATAACCTAAACCAGTCAAATCTATTCCATTTCACTTCTCGTCCTGGTGTTGCGCGTGAGGTACGAACACAACGCTGCGCGATGTGCGGCGTGCCTCCCGCAATGTGCTATCCCGTTTGGGCGCGCAGATCGCCGCCCATCCTATACCGTCGCCCGCTCCTTCACATTCTGTTGCGTCGCGCGCAGGGAGCCAATGCGGAGGCGGGGGTGCGGCATTTCAATGAAGAGCCTCCCTACAGACTTGCCGCGAGCGCCGCCCGCAGTGACCGGATGTAGTCGCGCCAAGCTCTCCACTCCTGCGGTTTCAGCGTTTTATCAAGTAGTAACGTCTCGGCCGCTGCCAGTTGGCGGGTGAGCTCAGCTCGGTTGGCTGCGGTGACCATCGGCGGTGAGGATGGAGGCATCCGGGACGACACGGGTGAACTCGTGGCCTGCGGAGGAGGGGGCGGAGCAGGGCTGGCGAGTTTTGGGGTGGAAGTGATAGGTTGCGGCCGATGGAGCCCTCCAAGTGTGTAGGGATCGGTTCCGAGCGCGTTTGATATGGCTTCCACTTCCGACCACGTCGCGTCGCGATACCCCAGTTCAATCGCGCAGAGCTTACTTGCCGGCATTGCTATACCCGAGGCTGTGATTCGGCGCGCGAGCTCCGCTTGACTGCATCCTGGCACCGCGGCGCGGGCGGTGCGGAGGCGCCCATCGAGGCGGAATTTCGCGAGGGTGCCGAGATCGTTCGGCGAGGGAGCTGTGGAGCTGGTAACGCACGCGTTCATGTCAGCGTTGGGTGTAGTGACGGTAGAGTCGGCGGCAGCCGACGAGCGCGAACCAGCCGTCTGTCTTGGGTAGGGGAATTAGGGCGAGGCAGTTTGCACCGGCGGTGAAGATCGCCGCCAACCCCACCACCATCCGGACCAGGTCGGCAGGATCCTCTGCCTGCGGGCGGTACAGCCATAGGCAGGCAAGTGGGCACGCGAACGTCATGCCCGCGGCCGGGCCTGCCAGGGAACAGACGATGTCGAACCACGCTTGTGTGAGGGCCGGCCGTTTTGCGAGGGCGTCGCGATCTTCGTCCACAAGCCCGCCGCCAATTCCGACATGGATGCTCCAAGGGGTCTTGTGCCAGTGCCATCTCCGGAGGAGCGGGCCACACCCGATACTCACCGAGCGGACGGGATGGCGGAACATCCGAATGGCAAGCCAGTGGCCGAGCTCGTGAGCGGCGGTTCCAGCGAAGCAAAGTAGACCGACCAAGACCGGGCCTGCGACGGCAGCGAACGCGAACAGCGTGACGATGGCGCGCATTGGTGGGGCTTGATGGGTCAGGTATAGATAGATACAGAGCACTGTCTCCATCACGCAAACGAGTGCGATGATGCAGAGTATCTGCCGGAAGATGATTTGGGATACTGTCCCGTCGTAACGGAGCCAGTGGAGGATCTTGTTCTTGTGCATGGCTTCAATGGGGCCACGCCCCGGGGGGTGTGGAGAGGGCAAGATCCGAAACTGTTGGAGTGGTTAACTGGCACGACGAGACCGCGAGCGCCATGTGAATTCGGATCCAATCGCAATGAATGGGCACCGCGCGATTCGCGGCAATGAGTTGACCTTCAAAGAACGAGCGGCGCCGACAGTGACACAGTCCACTAACCGCTCGCAGAAGAGCGGATGGGGGCAGGTTGGGCAGCGCGGGGCGCGCGATGGAGACAAAGCATGTGTGAATCCCACCGGTCCTTCGGCGGGAGAATGACGACCAATCCCGCCGCTTCCATTCGTCGCGACTCCATCTTTACAGCCAAGTGCATCGACCCTCGCTTTCTGCGGTCTTCTTCTTCGATGATGCGTGCAACCTGGGCAGCTTGGTTCGCCTCGCCAGGTGTATGTTCGAGGATGAACTGGATGCGCTGACGTAGCGGCCAGTCCCGCCGGGGACTCAGGGGCGCTGTTGCGAGGGGGACCATGTAGATGGACGGTCGGGTTAGGAATGCGTTTTGGCGGCAAGCAAAGCACGGACTCGCTCGATCTCGGCATCAGTGTGCGCAACACCACCGGCGTTCAGGTCGATATACCATTGCAGCACCTCGGCGTCAGTTTCGAGGTCGTTGACGTGGAACTTGAAGCCTGCGTTGATCGGCAAACGGTCGGTAAACTCCGTGAATCTGGCACCGAAAGCCAGAATATCACCCCGCAGGAACGCCCGCACAGCTTCTAGCCGTTGCTTCCCGTCAACCAGCACGAACCGTCCGCCGGCTGGCGCGGTTCGCTGCCACCCGGGGCAGTTCCAGTAAATATCTTTCGCGCTTCGCCCTCCTCGAAGGACGAATTCAATGTATCGGATCTGCCTCACTTGGTCCCAGACGTGGGCCCGCTGGAAGTCGGGGTCCATCTCGAACGACTGGCCCATAACGCGGGCATCGTCAGCGTATCCAGCAAGCGATTGCTCAATGTAAGCCCATCCGACATCAACGGAGTAGCTAGAGGTCTTGGTGAAAGGAGGGATGTCGCGGAATCTCATTGGAGCGAACTTTGGCGGAGACGGGGCACCTCTGAGGTGATGGGATTAGTCCCAATCTTCGTTGTCGGCGATGGCTTGGGCATTGCTGGCAATGGCAGCTTTCTGAGCTTCGCTAAAAGTATCCCACATTTTGCGGAGCGAATCCGAGATATAGTTACGCCAGTTATGGGTCTTGCAGACCTCATCCCAGCGTGGGTCGAGGTGGTCGAGGGGAGGTTGAGTCAATTCAGGCATATTCGGGAAAATGTGTTAACCGACGGCGGGAGCTGCGGGCGATGCAGATTTCTTGAGGCGGCGGTCGCGGTTGAGCTGGTTGGTGAGCTTCTTGTGGCAGGGGACGCAGACGGTACGGAGGTTCCGGAGGTCGAGGGCCGCGCCGCCCTCGCAGACGGGGATGATGTGGTCGATCTGTTGCCAGGGGCGATGCAGGGGAGGGAACGCCTTGGCGCGGGCTTCTTCCAGTGGAACGAAATTTCCGGATGCGTAAGCTTCCCGGACTTCGGCCCGATAGGACTCTGGGTGCAGGCCGCAACACTGGCAGATCCCCTTGTCGCGAGCAGCGACATGCTTGCGGACGAACGACCAATCGCAGGTAAGGCGGACCTTCTCAAGGCATTCCGGGCCGTGCCAGGAGCGGCGTGGTGGTGCTACCTCGCGCCCGCAGCCGCAGCGGCAAAGCAAACGTCCGTTGGGGCCGTGTTCGGTGGACGCCTTGGGCCAGGGCGGCAGATTGGGGCGGCGGGGCTTTTTCATGACGAGGCTGAGAGGAGGGATTCCCCCGTTTTCTGGCCTGGAAGTCGGAGCCGCAACTGCGAGGGAGAGGTCCCGACCGGCGAGCCCTTGGGAGGGCACGGGGGAAAGAGAGGAAGGCGGTTCAGGCGGCGGAAGGGAGGTGATACGGCTGTTTTTCCTTCGTTCAGCGCGGCGGGATGCCGAGGCTGTGGCAGATCGACCCCATCTCCTCTACCTCGGCCGACAGCGTAATCCGTGGCAATGCAACCGGTGGGCGTCCGGGAACGGGTAGTGATTGCGGACGAAGATTCTGGTCGGCGATCTCTTCGGCGATGGCGCGTTTCACCATCGCGTCGAGCGCTTCTTGGCGCTCGCGCGGCAACCGCTTATACAGCTCGAACACCTCCTTCGGAATCAACCCGTGCAGAAGACAAAGCGCAATGAAGATTCGGATGTGCGATCCGGAAGCAAGCATCTCACGGTGAAGAATAGCAAGGTTACCGCCAAAAGCATGAGTCGATCCGGTGACTACGAAATGCACCTCTTGCACCAATTGTTCCATTGGTCCCGCTTCGACGAGCGCGATGAACCGCTTCGCGGATTCTGGGAGTCGTTTTCTCATCGTGGTGATATTGTTGGGACAGCGTTCCAGGATTCGTTAGGGGAGGTTAGCAAAGCGCCTCAAGATCCGTCACCGCAGCCTCGATCTCGTCTTTGGCTTGTTCGATGGCGTCGGCCGCTTCCTGCATAGCTTCGCCGCGCGCCAGCCTGAATCGACTCCGGGAGGTTTTCGTAGGCTGACACCTCTTCGGAGTGTAATTCATCCATTTCAGCGGTGATGTCTTGGATCTTCGCGAGAAGCTGCTTCAGGCGGGACCGTCGGTTAGCATTCATGTGGGAACAGGCTAGGCAACTGCGAGGGAGAGGCCCCGACCGGCGAGCCCCTGGGAGGGCACGGAGGAGGAGGACTTCATGAAGCGGATGGTGACGTGGTGTGTGGGTGGAGTCAAACCGGAAATTGCCGCAAACCGAAAAAGAAGAGGGAGAGCGGCAAGCAAAGGCGCAGGGGCGGGGGTCTGGCTGGCAGGTGAAAGCGTATCACAACGCAGCACGGAAGGGCCGGACCGGCGGCTGGTGGCGGGCGGTCCGGGGCGGCCGGCTGGTGTCCGGTGAAAGCGTTTCACAGAGCAGCAC
>JAEXPL010000203.1 GCA_023446865.1 Verrucomicrobiota bacterium
AGTTTCCAAATGGTCGGGCCGGTGAGATTTGAACTCACGACCCCTTGCACCCCATGCAAGTGCGCTACCAGTCTGCGCTACGGCCCGGACCTTGGAAAGGGCGCAAAGGCAACGGACCTCGCCACCCGAGGCAAGACCTTTCTCCGGATCTTTTCGGCAACGCCTCCAGGCTCGGTCTCTTCCGGAAAATCCGGTGGACTTCGCCCTCCGCTCTGCTTTGTTTCGCGCCTCCGCAATGCCCGGATGGCGGAATTGGCAGACGCGCTGGCCTCAAAATCCTGTTCCCGCAAGGGAGTGTGGGTTCGACCCCCACTCTGGGCACCATCTCTCCTCTGAAGGCGAAAGCGCCACACAGATGCCACACAAAAGGCCGCTGTGTGGCGCTCTTCGTTTTATAACCGAACGCTACCGCACTTGACCACCACCCCGCAGCGGCCGATGTTGCAACCGGATCGGATAACCACTTTGGCATGTGGCCGATTTCTGACTGATGCCGCCATGAAAAAGCATCAGGCCTCTATGAGAGTCCATCGAAGTAAGGAACACGGAAGCTTGAGACTTCTGTACTTATGACGTGAAGACGTTGCCCCGAGGGAAACCTCGGGGCCTTCTTTTTAGCCACAACGAACCCAATCCACGGGAAGGTACTTCTGCCGCCCCCTCTTGGGATCGAATTTGAACTGGGTAATCAAATAACCCTGCTCGCTCACAGGGTTTCTCGGGTTCCGTTTGGGCTCCGTGACCACCAAATGCACATCTTGGGTTGAGTACCGACACACATAGATGTCGGTGCCCTCTCGATCGTCAAAAAGTCGGATCACCGCATGTTCGAGTGTGAACAATACACGCCCGAGTTGAGAAAATTTCGTTCGGTTAACCGAGATTCGATCATCTCCGGTCACCAAGTGAATCGCTCGCTTTGACAGGTCTCCATGTTCCGGATTGTGCACAAGGATCCGTTCACCATCGGATGCGACCACCGTCCTTGGAAAGCCCCGGAACAGCTCTTTCGCGAGGTCCTTCAGCGTTTCATCCGCCCCTGAGCATGGAAGCACACAGGGCCCGTCAGCCGTTATCGGCAGCTGTTGCCAAACGTCTTTTAGGGGTTGATGTCTCGAAAAGGGGGCCACCAATTCAGATATCAGCCCTAAATTAACCAATACCACAAGAAACGAAAAGCCCCGCCTGTGGGTGGCGGGGCCAATCAGCGCGAGCGTCTTGCGGTCGTGATGCTGGCGCGGGGACGGTGGAGGTCAATCGTCGTCTTCGACGTCGCCATCAGGATTGATGCCGAGGGCGTCGAAAACCCCGATCGCGACAGCATCGCCGATGATCTCGGCAAACCTGAACGGCATGTCCGGGGTGCTTTCCAGAAGGCCGTCCCGCATGCGCACGGCAATGCTGATCCCAGAAGATCGAAAGGCCTCGTAGAGCTCGCGCGCGGTTCCTTCGTGAACCTCGATCGTGAGATCGCTATTCCCGTCGCTCCGTGGCTCGAGAAAGACCGTAAAGTAATCGCCAACACTGCACTCGGTCTTCGTGGCATTCATGCGAAAAACTCCTCAGATAGCGCCGCGAGCCCCGCACTGATTCGCTCCCTGCAATCCTTTGGCACCATCGACAGGATGAGCTGCACCTCCGCTCGCCGGTGGGCCTCGGACTGAACCCTCTCCACGTTTATGTCGCTGACGCGCCGCTGCTGCGCTTGGGTGTCGAGGTTGGCGAGTTTGAGGTCGGCGCACGCCGCCGCCAAGTAGCTAGCCGCGGCGATTCCGGCCGCCTGCTGTTCTGTTATCTCGTCAGCCTCCGCCGCTTTGGTGAAAAGCTCCGCGAGGTCGGCGGGCAGGTTGAACGTGAACGAAACGAGCGACTCGGCGGCCGCGTTAGGGTTGGTCTCCTTGGGCATGGTAACGATTACTCCAAACGAAAAGGGCTGCGCGCCCGGGTAGAAAAGAGGCATGGAAATGCCCCCCCGTCTTGCGACGGCCGAACGCGCAGCCCAAATTCTGCTTTGGTATCCATTTTCTTCGGCGAACTGAGTTTGCCAGGCGGCTTTTCTACGGCAGCCCAACGGCGCGGAGACTGCCCGCACCACGGGAATTGGTCAAGCTGGGGTTTGATGCCGTGCGGGCATCACCGAACAAGGAGTGAGCGCAAGGACGCGAACCACACGTAACGCCGAACCACGCGTTCCCAGCCGGCGCGAGCCTTCTTCTTCGCTAGTGCCTGCTCCCTCGCCCGCAGCTCGGCCTTCTTCTTCTCCGTCTCCGCCTCAAGCTCGGCGACGCGCTTGGCGAGTATTTTGACCCCGACGGTGAGCTCAGCAATGGAGGCCGCCCGCGCGGCGGACTCTATCGAGGCGGCGAGCTTGTTCAGTTGCTCAGCGGTGGACTCTTGAGGCATTGGAAATTGAACCCACCCCGCCGGCATGGAGCCGAACGGAGCGGGGTTTAGCCGGCGGACACGTTGCCCCTGCCGGCGTCAGGGTGAAAGGACTCCCCCGCCCGAAATGCCGTAACGAGGGGGAAGCGCGCCGGCGGCACCACGTGTTCCTTCGGTGTTCGCCGGCGAAGTCTTGACCAATGCCCCGCCCCCGGAGGATTCGCAGGCCGAGGACGGGGCTGGCCGAACGCACAACACACTGGAAAATCGGCGCCCGTGGTTCACTCGCGTTCGACCTTCCGCAGTTGCGCCTCGGCGGTCTTGAGCTCCTCGCGCACCCGCACCAAGGCGGCGCGCTGGGCGGTGAGCTCGAGCGGGATCTCCTGGGCGCGCGCAAGGGTGTTGCGGTAGCTGATCATCGCGAACGAATCGGGCTGGCGTATCACGAAATCCGGGTTGCTCCACGAGGCCGCCAACGCGTCATCCGCGGCTGCTTGGTTGGCCACCGTGCTCTCGATCAATCCCTCGAGCGCCGGGATCGTCGCCTTCAGGTCGGCGATGCGCGCAACGAGCTTGTCGCGCGTGCGCTGGCGCTCGGCGGTCTTCAACGCGATCGCGTCGGCCTTCGCCTGCGCCTCGTCCGCGGCGGCGTGTAGCCGCCGGGCTTCATCGGCGGCCTCGGTCGAGCCTGGAACAGCCTCCCGGGCCTCTTCGGCCCGCGCCAGCTCCGTCAGCTCGGCGAGGTCGTGTCCGAATTGGGCCTTGGCGAACTCGTCCGTCATGCCGTCGTGACGTGCACTCTGAAGGCGTTTGCGCCACCAGTCGTAGGTCATCGGGAACCTCCATTCCTGAAGAAGGCAGCGACGCGGGCGATGCCTTTGGGCTCCGTGGCGGCGGCACTCGCTCCCCGCCGTTCGACGGCCGGCACAACCGGCGTCTGCCCGACCTTCGCGAGCATCTCGACAGCCTTGGCGTCGGCGGTCTTCGAATCGGCCTTGAGCTTGGCAATCTGCTCCGTGGCCGCGGTGGAAGCCGCCCGAAGTGTCGCGACTTCCAGCACGAGCGCCGCATTGTCGGAGAAGAGCTCTTCGTTTTTCGCGAGAAGCTCGGAGTTCTTGGCCAGGAGTGTGGCGACTTCGTCAGGAGGACGAGGAGACTGGTCGATGGTGGACATGGTCTTCGTGGTGTTGGCGTGGTTACGGAAGTTTGATGCCGAGCGCCTGGGCTGCGGCGTTGAGTGAGTCGCGGCGCATCACCCGTTCCACGCGGGCAACCCCGGTGACAGGGGCCACGGCGTCCGCGCGCTTCAGCTCGGCGTGCTCGGCGAGGATGGCGGCGGTAGCGCGGGCGGAGTCGGTGGTGGCGCCGGCTACGGCCGGCACGCGGTCGTGCTTGGATACGAGCGAGCGGCAGAAGCCGCCGATCGAGGCGTCCATGCTGGCGGAGGCCGCGGGCTTCGCGGCGGGGGCGGACGGAGCTGTGGAGGTGCGGGCGGTGGCGAGCTCGGCGCGAAGCCGGGCGTTCTCGGTGGTAAGGGCCGAAGCTTTCGCTTCGGCGTCGGCCGCGCGCTTGTCGGCGGCGGCGAGGAGTTCAGGCATGGTCATATAAAAGGGGGAAAACCGGCTGAAATTAACGTCGCGTCGCGCGAAGTAGCGTATCCAGCGCATCCTTAAGCTCTTCCGAAACTCGCTCCTTTAACATGCACACCGCGGCCGGTGAGCACTCCGCCGCCGCGGCCTGCAGCGTCGGCCCGCCAGGCTCAAGGCCCAGCGTCGACGCCAGCACGATCAACCGCCGGCCGATCTGCACCGGACCACGTCCGTCGAGCGCGACACGGATAGCCGCCTCGAGGATCTCCGACCGGTCGAGGCGTGGCGCGATCTCCGGTTCGTCGAACTCGCGCACCGGATCAACGAGCGGCACCGCCTTCTTGGTGCCATCCCCGAAGCCGCGGCGGACTGTGCCGTCATCGTCCATCAACTGTGCGTTGTTATCTCACTTTTGGTTTTTACATTCACAGGAACAGAACGCCGCCTTGCGGACCCTGCTTGCGTGGGTTGCCCAAGGAGACTCCTTGCTGGGGTGCCGGCTTCCCCTGCCGTCCTGCCGTGGTTTGGACTACCGCAGCATCCGCACCCCCCTGTAAGGGGTGCGGTGATTGCGGTACCGCAGTTGCGGTTGTGTTTGCGGTGGTCATGCGGCCTTCGGTGAAACTGCATAACCAGCGAGCCCCCAACGGCCTCCGCCTACCGCAACCAGAATGCCAGTGCGCTTCATGTCGCGGTGGTAGTTTTCGGCGCACCGCAAAGAGCAGTTTGCGGTGATTTTGATAGCCTCGACCGACTCGCCGTACTTGAGCCCGTCGGGGTTGGTGAACACGTCGAGCGCGACGCGGCGCAAGAGTTCGGTGCGTTCTGCCACCCTCTCCTCGCGTGCGGTGCCGACGCTTAGGTGCATCCCGGCGCCCACATCCCACTTGAACCTGTGCCCGTCAGCCTTGGCGATGTAGCAGTGCCGGCCGCGCTCGCACCAGATGGTGGTGGTGCCATCGTCCGCCTTCTCAAGCCGGAGGGTGGTCTCCGCCTTGCGCTCAAGCTGTGAGCCGAGGTGCCCGCGGGTCTTGCCCGACTCACTGCCCGGGTTGACGTGGAGGACGGAGAGAATCGCCGTGTCGAAGTCAGCGGCGAGTCTGTGCAACCGCTCAACCGCGGCGAAGGATTCGGCCGGGTCGTTGGGGTCCGCGATGAAATCAGCCACGCCGTCGAGGATGGCACTGTGCACCCCGCCCGTGGCCTTTCTGGCGCGTTCCAGCTCCGCGGCGAGCACGTCCAGGCGTTTCGCCGTTGGGATCTGCAGGAGGCTGTAGGATCGCAGCCAATCGGGGCAGGCGGCCCCGGTGCGGCGAAGGGCGGTTGCCACGACGGCATGGTGGTCTGCCGGGCTCTGCTCGGTGTCGAAGTGCACCACGGCGTGCCCCTCCTCGTTTTCGCTGCCAATGCCGAGGGTGTCGCCGTCTCCGGTTGTGGAGGCGGCGAATGCGCCAACGACGGCAGCCTTGCCGGCCTTCGGTAGCGCGATGATGGCACCGAGGTTGCCGGGGGTGGCTATCACCTTCCCGTCGAGCGTGTAGATCGGCCGGGGGTGTGGTGGCGGGTTGGACTCGTCGAAGCGGTAGGCGTCGAGAGCGAGCGCGCCAGATGCCGGAGCGGTGAGCACGCGAAGGGTTTCCGCGGTGAACTCGTCCAGCTCCCGCCCCTCCTCGGCGGCGAGAGCCAAGAGGTGGGCGGCGTCGCGAATCTGCCGGCGGCGGTGGAGCGCGCGGAGGTCAGCGACGGAGTCGGCGAAGTAGAACGATGTTTGCGCGTCCTTCCACCCTGTCAGTAGTTCGAGGTCCTCTCGCTTCACCCGAGCGCCAAGCGCGGCAGCGACGGAATCCTCCCCAACAGCCTTGCCCGCGGCGTGGAGTGTGGCGGCGGCGGAAAATGCCGCGCGCGCCACATCATCGGCCGCGAAGTGTTGCGGCGTGATGTCGGCGACCCGTTGCCAGTCCGCACCACTGCCGGCGTCTTCGCAGTTGAGCAGCCAGCCGGCGACGATGCGCTCGGCGCGCTGGTCGTGGAGGCCATTCAATCTGCACCTCCCGCCAACTCTTCCTGCATCCGCTCCAGGCGTCGCCGGGCCTGCTCGCGGTCCTCGGCGTCCTGCTGGACTAGCTCGCCCGCGGTGATGGGTTCAGCGCGCTCCGGTGTGAACCGGCGCGGAACGGCGAGCTCGAGCTGTTGCTCGTGCTTGAGGTCATCAAAGGACACGGGCACCGCCTTTCAGCTCGTAGCGATCGAACCGGCGGCGACGTTTGCGAAGGCGGCCGGCGGTGATGCTAGCGATTAGCCGGCGCGTGCTGGCGCTCTGCCGGTTGGCGCGGCGATTGCGGGACTTCACAGAACCACCACCTTCCCAACCCGCCGGCTACGAATGAAGGCGTCGATGGCCTGCGGCTCGAAACGGTAGCTGCGCTTCCCGAGTCGAACGAAGGGAATAGCGTTGCGGTGAACGAACTGCCAGAACGCGCTGGGGTCCGTGTGGCCGGTGAGCGGCATCACTTCTGCCGCCTTGAGGAGTCGCGCCCCGGCGAGTGGCGCTGTGTTGCTCGTGTTGCTCACGAGCGCACACAATTTACATCAAATGGATACTAGCACACCATCTATCCGACTTCCTGAATCCTGCAGTGAGTCGGAATGCGCGGGGCCTACCTCCGACCTTTCCCTAATCTCTGCTTCTCCAAACGCATGAGCGCACTCTCCCTCCCTGCAAGAATTCGCTGAATCTCGCGTTCGGATACGCCGAGTCCTTGTTTCTCGAGCTCTTCCGCGATCAATTTCGAATCCAACGGGCGACGGGTTGACTCCATGAAGAATTCGCGATCCACCACATCAGCAACTTTTTCACGGTTCGTTTTCCCCCGACGCTTCACCTCGTTCCTGACAGCCACAAACAATGCGGCGAAACCATCGGGATTGTATGCCAGCATTTCAGGAATCGCCGTATCTGCGTACTTCCCGACTAGTGACATCGGATCGTTTGCCACTTCAGCGATTCGCGCGGCATCCCACTTATTCATCCCGAACTGCGGGTTCAATTTCGCCCATTTCTCCGCAAACAGTCGGATGCTCTTGCGGCGCGACAACCCAGCCAAGATAGCGAGATTGATCCGATCACTGAGATTTGAAGGGCGTTTGTACTGCTTAGGCATTGGCGGCCTCCTTCATCTCGAACATCTCTCCGCCCTCCGCTCGCTTCGCCACCTCGTCCGGCGTGAGAGTGAACCACTCCTTGCCCTCGTCCTCGGTGACAAGCTGGCGATAGTGCCGGAAGATCTTCGTCGGCGACGTGCCGCAATCGAGCGCGGTCCGGTTGATGTCCCCCGACGATGCCGCGGCGTGGCTGATGAAGCTGTGCCGAAACGCATTGTCGGGGAGCTCGACCTTGAGCGCGGCGGCTAGGTCACGCACACGCTCCACGTCCACGACGGTGCGACAAACGCGGCCTTGGCGGTCATTGCAGAGCAGGAGCCAATCCCGCGCGGCGTCGCAGATGGGAACGAGCCGGAATGCTGGGGTGTTGGGCTTGGCGCCAGAAACCCGCAGATGGCCGCCCTTCAAGTCCACGTCCTCCCATTGCTGCCGGTGCACCTCGTCACTGCGCATCCCGCAAAGGGCGGCGAGCGCCAGCGGAGCGATCAACTCCGGCTTCTTCTCGCGCACCACCAAGAGCAACTTGGCCAGCGTGGCGGCTTTGATGATCCCGATGCGATTCGGCCGCTCGCGGGCCTTGTCGACGGACTCGGCGACGGTCTGCGCATCCTTGGGCAAGAAACCGTTCTTGCGCGCCCACGCCCACAGCGTGCGGCAGCGGGTCAGTGCCGTGTTGTGGTAAACGGGGTGCGGGTAGCGTTCTTGCAGCCAAGCCCCGAGGGCGAGCGGGGAAATCGTGTCCATGAGCACGCCACCAAACCGCTCGCGCAAATGTTCGAGCGGCTTGTAGGTCTTCTTCGTCTTCACCCCGCCGGCTTTCTTGGCCTTCAGGAAGCGGAGGATGGCGTCGCCAACCAAGATCGGCTTGTAGGCGGTCCCCTGCTTGGCGACCCACGCTTCGGCGGCCTGAATGAGCATCCCGCCGGCGAGCTCCCGGGCGCGCCTCCACTCCCCGAGGGCGGCGACAAGCGGCACCTCCCCGGCGAGCCGGCGGGCCTCGGCGAGAGTGGCGGCATCCTCAATCGTCATCTCGGCTGCAGCGTCGACCCTCCCGGCGGCGAGCTGGTCGAGCTTGAGCTTACCCTCCTCCATCGCGGCGGCCGCACTCGAGAACTGCTTGGTGTTGCGCTTTTCGCCGGTGTACCAGACCAGGGTGAAAAGGGTCTGCGCAGGGCGCCCGGAGCGTGCGGGGCGGTTCACCTTGTAGACCTTCACCGCAACCGAGCCACGTTTAAGGACTTGGGGAAACCTCATGGCCGGAATCTTGCCACACAATGCCACACACACAAGCGCATTCTAGCGCCCTCTTGCGCCCATTTACCTACGAGGGAGCGAAGGACGTTTGGTGCCCACTCTGGGCACCAAAAACAAAACCCGCCACCCGGCGGGTTTTGTTTTTTCCGAACGCCGGACATCTGCCGCATCCCACGGGTCGCCAGTCGGTAGCAAAACTCTCCGGAAAAATCTCGCGCGTTTTGAACGTTCCGCACCGCCCTGCGTCTCTCCCCGACGCAAGAGAGTATGCAAGGCTAGTACTTCACTAGTTTGTAGTTTGATAAGTCGGCTAAAGCGTCCGGGCAACCGGGCGCTTTAGCCGTTCTTGGGGGTCTCGATCTCCCTGTGATGCCGCCACACAAATGCCACACACCAGAGGCGCATCCGCGGCGGCTGAATCGCTCTCCAACAATTCCCCGAAAATAGTTTCGCGAGGTTTGAACGTTCTGTCGCCGCCCGCGTCTTTCCCAGCGTAACAGGGTTTGCAGGGCTAGTTTCTCATTGTTTGTAGTTTGTTAGT
>JAEXPL010000382.1 GCA_023446865.1 Verrucomicrobiota bacterium
AGGCGCTCATCCGCGCCGGCAAGGTCCGCCACGGCACCGAGCGGCTCGACAAGCCGGGCAAGGACTACCCGGTCGACCTCGCGATCGAGATCGAGCAGCCGCCGCGCTTCGTGAGCCGCGGCGGGGAGAAACTCGCCGGCGCCCTCGCGCATTTCCAGCTCTCGCTCACCGGCGCCCACGTGCTCGACATCGGCGCCTCCACCGGCGGCTTCACCGACTGCGCATTGCAGGCCGGCGCAGCGGATGTGGTGTGCGTCGATGTCGGCCGCGCGCAGCTCCACGGCAAACTCCGCGCCGACCCGCGCGTGACCAACCTTGAGCAGATCAACGCCCGCGAGCTCCGCGCCGAACAGCTCCCGCGCGCCGATTTCGACGCGATCGTGATCGACGTCTCCTTCATCTCCCTCCGCTCGATCCTGCCACCCGCGTGGCCGTTGCTGCGCGCCGGCGGCGTACTCGTCGCCCTCGTGAAGCCACAGTTCGAAGCCGGCAAGGCCGAGGCCGACAAGGGCCAGGGCGTGATCCGCGATCCCGCCGTGCACGCGCGTGTCGTCGCCGATGTGACCGCCGTCGCCGCTGCGCTGCCCGGCGTGACCGTGCTCGGCACGATGGATTCGCCCCTCACCGGCGCCGACGGCAACCGCGAGTTCCTTCTCGCCCTGCGCAAAGCCTGAGCCCCGGCGGCGCTCGCCCCCCGCGAGCCCTCGAGAAAGACGCAAACTCCTGTCGCGATCGGACAGAGTCTTGCGTCTTCGCGCAACCCGCCAGCCCAACGCGCTTCGCTCGCGACGCCCCTGCCGCCGGCCCACACCAGAAGCAAAACACTGTCGCGGTCGGACAGGATTTTGCGTCTTCGTTGCCGCCCACCTCAATCCGCCGGAGAGCAACGCGCAACCGCGCCGCCTCGGCGCTCGCCAAGCTCCGGCCGGCAGCTACGCTCCGGTTCCCGCATGCCCCAGATCCGCAAACTCGCCTTCGTCGTCAATCGCTCCAAGCGCGGCGCCCACGATCTCGCCAACGACCTCGTGGCTCTGGCGCGCGCGGCGAAGGTGAAAACCAAGGTCTTCGCCCGCGCCCCGCTCCGCGATGGCGCGCTCATGGGGTTCGACGCCTGTTGCGTCGTTGGCGGCGACGGCACGCTGCTCAGCGCCGCACGCGAGGCCGCACGCGCCGGCGTGCCGGTGATCGGCGTCAACCGCGGTAGTCTCGGCTTTCTCACCACCTTCTCCGCCGAGGAGGCCGTCGCCCAGTTCCCCGCCCTGCTCGCGGGCGACTACCAGCTTGCCGAACGGTCGCTCCTCTCCTGCCGCACCGGCCCCGACCATGAGGACGTCGCGCTCAACGACGTCGTCATCAAGGACGAGATCAACTCCAAGCTCGTGCGCCTCGGCGTCTATGCCGACGACAAGTTCGTGACCGACTACCACGGCGACGGCCTGCTCGTCGCCACGCCCACGGGCTCCACCGCCTACAACCTCTCCGCCGGCGGCCCGATCATCCATCCCGATGCGGACGCCATCGTGCTCACGCCCATCTGCCCGCACACGCTGAGCAACCGCTCGGTCATCCTCCGCGGTGGCGTGAAGCTGCGCATCGAGAGCCGCATGGACGACTCCCAGCTGCTCATCGCGATGGACGGCCAACGCAATCTCGTCACCTGCGCCGGACGCGCCATCGAAATCGCGGTCGCCGAGCGCCACCTTACTCTCGTGCAGAAGCCCGGATACGAGCACTTCGAGGTGCTCCGCTCCAAGCTCGGCTGGTCCGGCGCCGCCACCGCCCACCCGGCCCGGCGCTGAGGCCGTCGGCCGAGCAGGATCTCGGTTCCGCAAGCGAGCAACCCCGCCGCCAGCCGCCACCGTCCCAGCGACAAAAGCCCGGGCGGTTTGACAGAACTGACCGATCGGTCAGTTTACTAACCGTGCGGACTAAAACTCGCCCCTCCACCACTCCCGGTTCGTTCATCGAACTCACTCGGCGCCGGCAGCTCATCGACTGCGCGATCGAGTGCCTCGCGGAGGCCGGCTACGCCGGCGCCTCGCTGGCGAACGTCGCGCGGCGGGCCGGCGTCAGCAAAGGCGTCGTCCTCTACCATTTCCGGAGCAAGGATGCCCTCGTGGAAACGACCGTGGAGGAGATCTTCCGCGCGCTCCGGGAGTTCATCGTGCCGCGGATCGAGGCGGAGCCCGACGCGCGGGGTCGGCTGCGGGCCTTCATCACGGCCCAACTGTCGTTTCTGGAGCAGCATCGCGCCCAGCTGCTCGCTGTATCCTACATCTTGGTGAGCCATCGCAACCGTCGCGGGGAATTCTATCTGCGCACCAACGCGGAACGCGATGCCCGGACGGCGATCGGCGCCATCCTGGCGGACGGCCAGGCGCGCGGGGACTTCCGCGCTTTCGCCCTTCGGCCCATGGCCGCGACGATTCTGAACGCCATCAACGGCGCCCTGAGCGAGTGGGTCTCCGACCCCAGCCTCTCCCTGCACGAGTACGCCGCAGAACTGGTGACCACCTTCGACTTGGCCACCCAGAAGAAGCCGCGCGCAAGCACCTCCCGCGTTTCCGCAAAATCATGAAGACAACCCTCCGCGTAGCCACCTTGGGCGCCGCCCTCGCGCTCGTCGCCCCACAGTTCGCGCTCGGCGCCGCCGACCGCGAGGAACCGTCGCCCTTCGGCATCGCCTGGGGGTACCTCTACGGCCATCTGGGCACGAAGGTGTATCCTTACGTTCCGGCCGTGCGCGAACACGGGGCCGGGCTGAGCCGGGTGATCCTGTTCTGGCAGCAGATCGAGCCGCAGCGCGGAACGTTCGACTGGTCGGCGCTGGATACCTACGTGGGAGAACTCCGGAGCCCGGACGAGGGTTTCGTCACGCTCTACGCTGCATCGACTTGGGCCACGGAGATCCCGGCGGTGCTCATGCCAGCGGCCCAGGCCAAGAATCCGGAGGACTACTACCGTTTCGTGTTCGAGACGGTGAAGCGGTACCGCGGTCGCGTCCGGTACTGGGGCAACGACGCCGAACCGACCAACCCGGCGTTCTGGGCGGGCACGAAGGAGCAGTTCGTCGCCCAACTCCGCATCTTCCATCGCGCGGTCAAGGACGCGGATCCGGATGCCTTGGTCGTGCTGGGCGGTTGCGACGGGCTGTTCGTGCCGCCGGGTTTGAGGACTCCCGCGGGAGAGGCGGTGCCGCCCCATCCGCATCAGGAAGTCGGACTCGCGTTCTTCGACCACGTGTTGCGCGAAGCCGGCGACTCCTTCGATGTGTTCGATCTGCGCCTGTACCTCGATCCCGAGACGATCCCGCCGCGCGTGGAGTACATCCGCGGACGGATGCGCGCCAACGGTTACGAGAAGCCGATCCTGGGAGGCGAATATGGTGGGCCCAGCTTCTACGAGTTCCCGGAGAACCTGCCGTATCTCGATTTGGTGATGAAGTGGTCGGTGACGACCGACGAGCACGGCGTGGCGCAGGTGGATCCGAAGATCGGGCAAGCCATCGCCGCGATGTATGAAAAGATTCCCACCCTCGCGCCGCAGACCCAGATGTTCCTGCGGGGCTGCGCGCCGGAACTCGAAGCCAAGTACCGTCGCATCCAGTCCCGGACGCTGGTGATGCAGAACCTCTTTGCGCTCTCGGCGGGGATCAAGCGTTCGCTCTACTGGCAGTACTCGCCCGCGACCAACGAACGGGACGACATCATGGGGCTCATGTTCAGCAAGTTCAGCCTCACGGAAAACGACGGCGATTCGCTGAAGCCGACGCCCACCGCCGCGGCCTACAAGCGGATGGTTTCCGTGCTGAACGGAGTACGGACCGTGACGCGCGTTCCCGTCCCGGACCGTCCCACGATTCTGCTCCTCGAAATCGACCGCGGCCCGCGCGGAACCGCTCTCGTCGTGTGGGAACGTCGCGACCGTTTCATCGGTGAGGACGCGCCCCCCATCGAGTTCAGCTGGCCGACGCAGTGGAAGCGGGCGCACGCGCTCGATGCGCTCGGCGCCACAACCGAAGTCACGATCTCCAACGGGAAACTCATCGTGCCCGTGGGAGTCACGCCCGTCTATCTGACCGAGGCACCGTAGGACGAGGCGCCGCACCGCTGGAGTCCGGAAGGTTTTCCGACCCAGCGCGAGGGATCTTCCGTAGTATAGTCCCAAGCCCATGCCCGCTGTCCGCACAGAACCCGTTTCTTGGCGACGCTGGGGCGACGATCTCGAGCCCGAGTCGATCGCCCAGCTTGAGCGCGCCTGCCGGCTGCCGGTCGCGGTGCAGGGAGCGCTCATGCCGGACGCACACGTCGGCTACGGGCTACCCATCGGCGGAGTGCTCGCCACCGAGGGCGCGGTCGTGCCGTACGCAGTGGGCGTCGACATCGCCTGCCGCATGAAGCTCAGCGTGCTCGATCTCCCGCTCGACTGGCTCGAACGCCACACGCAGGACCTCGCCCGCGCCATCGAGACGGAAACGCGCTTCGGCGTGGGCACCACCTTCGAGAAGATCCGCCGCGAGCATCCGGTGATGGACGAGGACTGGACGGTAAGCCCGATCACCCGTTCGCACCGCGACAAGGCCTGGGCCCAGCTCGGCACCAGCGGCAGCGGCAACCACTTCGTCGAGTTCGGCCGGCTCACGATCACCGACGGCGCGGCCGGCCTGCCACCCGGCGAGTACCTCGCGCTCCTCAGCCACAGCGGCAGCCGCGGCACCGGCGCCGCGGTATGCGACCACTATTCGCGCGTCGCCGAAAAACGGTTGCGCGACCTGCCGCGCGAGTTCGCCAAGCTCGCCTGGCTCGACCTGGACTCCGCCGAGGGGCAGGAGTACTGGGCGGCGATGGAGCTGATGGGCCGCTACGCCTCCGCCAACCACGCGCTCATCCACCGCCACATCGCCCGCCACCTGAAGACCGACGTGCTCCTCTCGATCGAGAACCACCACAACTTCGCCTGGCGCGAGCGCCACCAGGGGCGCGATGTGATCGTGCACCGCAAGGGCGCCACACCCGCCGGCGCGGGGGTGCTCGGCGTGATCCCCGGCTCGATGGCGTCGCCCGGCTTTGTCGTGCGCGGACTGGGCAATCCCGCCTCACTCGACTCCACCGCCCACGGCGCCGGCCGCGTGATGAGCCGGAAACGCGCGCACGAGACCTTCACATGGAAACAGGTCCGCCCGCTACTCGAGGAACGCGGCGTCACGCTGCTCAGCGCCGGTATCGACGAGGTACCCGGCGTCTACAAGGACATCGGGCGCGTGATGGCCGCGCAGGCGGACCTCGTGGAGCCGCTCGCGCGCTTCGACCCGCGCATCGTGAAGATGGCCGGGCCGGGCGAGAAGCCGGAGGATTGAGCGGCGCGACAGCGCGCCTACTTGCCTGCATCCAACCACCTAAAACACGACGGCCGCGCTCCCGAGGAGGGGGGCCTTGCGGGAAGAACGGTTCTACTTCGCCGGCTCCGGCGCGGGAGCGGCGGGAGTGGCCGCGGGCGCGGCCGGCGGCGGCGCGGGCTTGTCCTGCAGCAACGCGTCACGGTTGGCCGGAAGCGAATTGAGCGTCCACTCGCCGATCTGGAACGCGCGCTTCTGCATGAGGGCGTTGATTGGATCGGTGTCGCGGTTGGCCGCGATGAACGCGAAAGCCGGGCCGGGCGGTGGAGGCGCCGGGGGCGCAACGGGCTCGACCTTCGCTTCCTCGGCCTTCACCTCCGGCGGCAGCTCGACCACCTGCGGTTTGCCGTCGGGGCCGATCGTGACCGGCGGAGTCGTGACCGAGATCGGGCCGGGCTTCGCGGCGGTCTCCGGTTGCGCCCGCGGCGCCCGGGGGGCGGGCCCACCGCCGAGGGCC
>JAEXPL010000281.1 GCA_023446865.1 Verrucomicrobiota bacterium
GGCTGCCGAAGAGCGGGCGGATGAAGTCGCCGCTGGCGAGGGCGAGTTCGTGCAGGAAGGCGCGATAGGGTGCGAGGTCCACGGCGCGGAGGTTGCCGGGTTCGGCGGCGGAGTTCACCCAAAAACAGCGGCCGACGGAAACGGAGACGACAGAAGGTAACGAAGAAAACAAAGGAAGAGACGATGGCGACCGGTGGCTCGGATGGGTGGGGCGGGCTCCATGCCCGCCAGTTTGACTCGAGCCAAGTTGGCGGGCGTAAAGCCCGCCCCACGGGCCGCTCCAACTGAAGCGGCGGTCGCACTTCGTTCTCTTCGTTACCTTCTGTCGCGCCTTCGAAGAATTTGGAGTGGGCGGCGCCGGTGGCGCCGGTTTGCATCGCGGCATGCACTGGCGCGCGGTTCCGATCCACTTTGTCGACTTCGAGGGCAGCCTCGCGGGCGGCGTGGTCGAGTATGGCGTGGCGGTGTTGCAGGGCGGCGAGGTCGTCGAGACGACCACGCGGCTTTGCCGGCCGAGCGGCGCGATTCGTCGCGAGGACTCGGCGGTGCACGGGATCGGCGCGGCCGATGTGGCCGACGCCGCGCCGATGGCCGACGACTGGGAGCGGTTCGCCGGCTGGCGGCAACGCGGGCCGCTGGCGGCGCATTTCGCGGGCACGGAGAACTCGCTACTCAAGGCCGCGTGGCCTTTCGCCCGACAGTCGCCGGACTTCTCCCGTCCCGGACTGACGACGAACGACTGGGGACCATGGGTCGACACCGGTCGATTGCTACCGCAGCTGTTCCGTGGGATCGGATCGGCGCGGCTTGAGGATTTGGTGACGCAGTTCGGGCTCGCGACCGAGCTCGTGGCGTTGGCGGAGAAACACTGCCCGCCGGCACGGCGGCGCTACCATGCGGCGCTGTACGATGCGCTGGCGGCGGTGCTGTTGCTGCGCGCGGCGTTGGCGCGGCCGGAGTTCGAGGCGGCGACGATTCCGTGGCTCATTGAACTCAGCTCGCTCGATCCGGTCCGGCGCGAGTCGCTGCGGCAGGGGGAGCTGTTCTGAACGACGGCACCAGAACGGCGTCGGTCGCGGCGCCGCCCGATAAAGCCGAACGGTAACGACAGATGGTGCCGCGGTTGCCGCCGCCCGCCCGTTCAGAGCCACTTGCGGCGCTTCAGATAGATGAAGAGCGCGATGGTGCAGGTGACGGTCAGGACAACCACCACCCAATAGGCCGAGCGGGAGGCCAAGAGCGGCGAGTGCTGGAAGTTCATCGAGAACCAACTGCCGATGATCATCATCGGAATGGCGACGGCGGTGAGGCCGGTGAGGACGCGCACGCCTTCGTTGGTCTCATGGGTCGAGCGGTTGAGGAACAGCTTGAAGACGAAGATGAGCTGCTCGGACCAGGACTTCACCTGCTCCTCGAGGCGCACGAGGTCGTCGGAGAGATCGCGCATGTAGGGGAGGAGCTTCGGGCGGAAGAAGCCGGTGCGGCCGGCGGCGAGGGCGACGGCAACTTCTCGCTGCGGGCGGAGGATCTGGCGCAGGGCAGTGAGATCCTCGCGGATGTCGACGATGCGCTGGGCGAGGGGGGCCTTGCTCCGCGCCAGGACGGCCTCCTCGATGGCCTCGATTTCGGTGCGGAACTCGTGGAGGGCGGGCTGGAAGTTCTCCACGATGAGATCGAGGAGGGTGTGCGCGAGGCGGTCGGGGCCGCGGACGAGCGTGCCGGGCGAGCGCAGGAGGCGCTCGCGGCAGGTCTGGACGGCCTTTATGGGTTTGCGGTGGAAGGTGACGAGGAAGTTTCTCCCGAGGATGAGGTCGAGTTCGGTGGTCGTGAACTTCTCGGTGCGGGAGTAGTCGACCGCGTGGGCAACGATGTAGACGTAGTTCTCATACTCCTCGAACTTCGGGAGCGGCGAGTCCTGGAGGCAGTCCTCGATGGTGAGCGGATGGACGGCGAACAGCTCCTGCATGATCTGCTTGATCTCGGCCTCGGTCGGCTCGGCGAGGTCGACCCAGAGCATGACGGCGGGATCCTGCCAGAGCGCGGCGAGGGCTTCGGGCGGCGGGCAGTCGGCGACGAACTTGGAGTCGCGATAGACGACGCTCTGGATCATGGGAACGGGGAATTCGGAAGGTGGAACTCGGAACCGAGGGCTACGCGTGGTGGCTGCGACGGTGTCGTGCGAAGGGACGGGGAGGGTGGTGCGGCGCGTCGTTCGGCGTTGGGAGTTCCGCGATCCGAGTTCATCAGATCCAGCCGCGGCGGCGGCCCCAGATGAACATGCCGATGGTGGCGACGATCATCACGCCCAGCGAGATCCAGTAGCCGTAGGGGCTGGCGATCTCGGGCATGTGTTCGAAGTTCATGCCGTACCAGGTGCCGAAGAGGATCGGCGGCATGGTGATGGCGGTGAGGGCGGTGAGGACCTTGATGCCTTCGTTGGCTTGGCTGGCGGATTTGTTGAGGAAGAGATCGAAGGAAACGAGAAGTGCGTCGCCGAGGGTGGCGAGCGTTTCTTCCTGGCGGATGAGGCTGTCGCGCAGATCGCGGAAATAGGGGAGCATGAGCGCGCGGATGATCTTGCTGTCGCCGTGGGCGAGGCGGTTGATCACGTCGCGTTGGGGGCGGACGATCTGGCGGAGATCGGCGAGTTCGGCCCGCACCTCGAGCAGCTCGGCCGTGAGGTTCTCCGCGTGCTCCTTGAGGACGCGCGCCTCGATGCGCTCGATCTTGCCACGGACCTCGTCGAGCACCGGGGTGTAGCGTTCGATGAGCTGGTCGATGACGTCGTGGGCGAGGCGATCGGGGCCGCGCGCGATGACCCCGGTGGCCTTGGTGCAGCGCTCCACGAGCCACGCGATCGACTTCAGGGGCTTGCGGTGGAATGTAACCAGAAACTCCTTGCCGAGAAAGAGGTCGAGCTCGGTGGTGGTGAAGCGCTCGGTCTGCGAGAGGTCGACGGCATGGGTGACGATGAACAGATAGTCCTCGTAGTCCTCGACCTTCGGCAGGCTCGAGGGGGCGACGCAGTCCTCGATGGCGAGCGGGTGAAACTGGAAGACGCTCTCGAGGACGAGCTTGATCTCCTCGTCGGTGGGGTTGTCGAGGTCGACCCAGAGGTGAAGACCCTTGTCGGCGCGAACGATGCGCATGGCCTCGGCTTCGAGGTCATTGGCGACGAGCTTGCCTTCACTGAAGACGAACGAGCGGATCATGCGCGGTCGCCATCGTGCGCTGACGGCAGGGCGAGGCAAGCCGGTGCGCGACCCACACGCGCGAAAGCCGGGCGCGGGAGCGCGCAGGCCTTGGTGAGCAGGCGGGCTTCGGCCTCGACGAGCGGCCGGATGAAGTCTTCCGGGGTCTGTGCGGCCATGAGGGCGTCGCGCACAGCGGAGTCCTTGAGCACGCGGCAGAGGGCGCCGACGAGGGCGAGGTAGTCGCCGGGCTGCGATTTGGGCGTGGCGACGACGAAAATGAGGCGGACGGTCTGCTGGCAGTTCTCGAAGTAGACGCCGGCGGGGCTGCGCCCGATGGCGAGGACGATGGCTTGGGCGTGCTCGGTGCGGGCGTGCGGGAGTGCGATCTCGTTGCCGATGCAGGTGGGGTCGAGGCGCTCGCGGGCGAGCAACTCACTGTAGAAATGCGGGTAGTCCGTGATGTCGGGGTGCCCCTCGAGCAGGCGGGCGACCTCGTTGATGGCGGCAGTGCGCTTGGTCTGCTGCACTTGCAGAAGGATGCGGGAGGGGTGCAACAGAGTGGCAAGGCGGACTGGCATACGCGTATTTCGGCTCGGCGGGCGGTTTCCTGAGAACGACGGCGTGAGCAATTTCGACGGCTGCACCGGCGAGGCAAGGCCGGAGATGCGAGGGTTCCCAAAAAAGGGCGGGGCGTGCGCGGGCCGCCGCCCACTCCTCGGCGTGAGCGCGGGTCAGCTCAACGCCGGACCGCGCACCTGCTGGAGCGCACGGTAGCAGCGCGCGAGGACCTCGACGAGTTCGTCGGCGCGGAACGGTTTGAACAGGCAATCGTTCATGCCCGCCTCGAGCAAGGCGTGGCGGGTGTTGGCGCCGGCCATCGCGGTGAACGCGACGATCCACGGCACGGTGGGATGGTCGAAGTCGCGGCGGATGCGGCGGGTGGCGTCGCGACCGTCGACCCCCGGCATGGCGAGATCCATGAAGACGAGATCGAATTCCGCACGACGGGCCTTGTCGATCGCCTGCGTCCCGCCGCCGACGGCGGTGGCCGAGTAGCCGAGGCGCTCGAGCATCAGGCAGAGGCTGCGCTGGTTGATCGGGTCGTCGTCGACCACGAGGATGCGCAGCGGCATGCGGCGGCCGAGCGAGTTGTCGAAGGTCTGGAGCGGGGCCGGGGCCGCCTCGCACGATTCCGCGCCGAAGGCGTGCAGCAGCATGATCTTGAGGTGGCTCGGCTTGACGGGCTTGGCGAGGACGGTGATGCGGCCGGTGGGGACGGGGCTGCCCGAGGTGTCGAGCAGGAAGAGTGGCAGGGCCTCGCGTCCCGGGAGGGAGTGGATCGTCTCGGCGATCTCCGTGCCGTCGCGGGAGCCGAGTTGGCGGTCGATGACCACGACATCGCAGGCGGTGGCGCTGCGCAGCAGGGCGAGGGCGGCGGCGGGGCGCTCGACCTCGCAAGTTGTCATGCCCCACCAGCGACACATGGCGGAGAGAATGTGGCGCAGGGTGGAGTTCTCGCTGAGGACGATGGCGCGCCGGCCGGCGAGCGCCGCCTCGGGGGAGGCGTGGGGCGGCGGCGGGGCGTCGTGCGGGACCTCGGCCGGGATGGTGAAATGGAAGGTGGATCCACGGCCGACCTCGCTCTCCACCCACATGCGGCCGAGCATGAGCTCGGTGAGGCGGTGCGCGATGGCCAGGCCCAAGCCGGTGCCGCCGAAGCGGCGGGTCGTGGAGGCGGAGTCAACCTGGGAGAAGGGCTTGAAGAGGCGGTCCATGCGATCGGCGGGGATGCCGATGCCGGTGTCGCGCACGCTGAAGTGCAGGTGTGGCGGTTGGCTGGAGGCGCGCTGCACGGCGACGAAGACCTCGCCGGAGCTGGTGAACTTGAGGGCGTTGCCGACGAGGTTGAAGAGAATCTGCTGGAGGCGGGTGGTGTCGCCGAGGAACAGACTCGGGACGTCGGGATCGACGAGGAAGCTCAGCTCGAGGCGCTTCTCGATCGCCTGCGGCGCGGAGAGGTCGAGGACGGTCTCGACGACGGAGCGGAGATCGACCGGGGCGTGTTCGAGTTCGACGCGGCCGGCCTCGATCTTGGAGTAGTCGAGCACGTCGTTGATGATGGCGAGCAGGGTTTCGCCGCAGCTGCCGATGGTGCGGATGTACTCACGTTGTTCGGCCGAGAGTTCGGTGCCGGCGAGGAGCTGGGCCATGCCGAGGACGCCGTTCATCGGGGTGCGGATCTCGTGGCTCATGACCGCGAGGAAGGCGCTCTTGGCGTGGTTGGCGGCCTCGGCGGCGCGGGCTTCCTCCTCGGCCGCGCGGATCGCGCGCTGGAGGCGGAGGTTGAGCTCGTCGGCCTTGGTCTTTTCGATCCGGAGCCGGTCGCTGGATTCGAGCGCGCGGCCCTCGGCCAAGGCGGATGCACGGCGGAGGCGGTAGGTGAGCCAGCCGATCAGCAGCGAGAGGCCGCAGATGCCGGAGGTGGCGGCGGAGGCGACTTGGCGGAAGGTGCTGAGCCGTTGCTCGAGATCGTGCGCCCACATGTCGACGCCGACGACGCCGACGAACTCGCCCCGCGAGTTATGGAACGGGGCGAAGGCGCTCATGTAAGTTCGCACGCGTTCGGGCACCGGGCGGTCGTCGACCATGGCCTTCTGTTCGGCGAGGGCTTGGCGCAGTACGTTGTCCTGGCCATCGTAGGACACTCCGATCAGCGGTGGCGGGTCGGTGTCGTCGGGCGGGCGGACGAAGTAGGCGGTGTCGAGGATGAAGGACACCTGGCCGTCGTGAAGCGTGGCGGTGTAGATGTAGAGCAGATCCTGGGTGGCGCGTTGCATGCGCAGCAACGGCTCGAGGGCCCGCAGGTGCTGGGGGGAGCCGCTCTGGTCCGGCGTGACAAGGGTCTCGTGCAGGTCGCCATCGATCTGGATGGCGGCGGCTTTGGCGAGTTGCACCAATTCGGTCCGGACGGATTCGATCTGGGCCTTCCGGGCGTAGGCATAGGTGTACGCGAGCACCGCGAGCGCGACCGCCAGCACGGCGGTGGCGACGACAATGCCTTCCCTCACGGGGTGAATCTGTCGTTGGGGATGTGTGAGCACCGGGGTCGAGTTCCCATCCATAACCGGAGGTTGGGAATGCCGGCGCGCCGCAGGGCCGGCAAGCACGGTCTGCGACGGTCGTTGCGTGCGGTTTGGAACCCCGACGCGATCTCCGGACCAATCCCGCCGTAATCATTCTGTCGGGAGCCGAGCAGACGAGAGACGCGCGCGGGACAACGGAGGGAACGGCTGGACGCGCAAGCGGTGGCGCGGGCGTGGGTGCGCTGAAGCCCGAACCGTGCGCCGTGGTGGGGTGGGGGGGTGGGGGGGGCGCCCGCGCGGGCGGGGGGGGGCGGCGGG
>JAEXPL010000409.1 GCA_023446865.1 Verrucomicrobiota bacterium
CCGCGGCCGCCCGTTAACACGGAGCGCCCCAGACTATGGAAGCCGCAAATCGCACCGAACGGAAGACCCTCCTGGGCACCGTCACCAGCCGGATGGGCGACAAGTCCGTCAAGGTCACCATTCCCTATAAGATCCCGCACCCCCGCTATCTGAAGGTCATCAATCGTAAGACCGTCGTGCACGTTCACGACGAGAAGAACGAGACCAAGATCGGCGACAAGGTCGAGATCATGGAAACCCGCCCGCTCAGCCGCCTCAAGCGCTGGCGCGTGCTCAAGGTTGTCCATGCCGCCAACACCACCGCCCTTGAGGCCAACCTCGAAGTCACGAAGGAGTAACGCGCCATGATCCAGATGCGTTCATACGTAGATGTGGCCGATAACACGGGCGCCCGCCGGGCCTCGATGATCAGCCGCATGGGCCAGAACACCGACACTGCCTCCGTCGGTGATATCATCACTGTCAACATCAAGGAGAGCACCACCGACGCCACCGTCAAAAAGGGTGAAGTCGTGAAGGCCGTCATCGTCCGCACCCGCGCCCCGTTGCGCCGCGCCGATGGCAGCTACCTGCGCTTCGACAACAACGCGGTCGTCATCATCGACGCCGACGGCAACCCGAAGGGCACCCGTATCTTCGGCCCAGTCGCACGCGAACTGCGCGCGAAGAACTTCATGAAGATCGTCTCCCTCGCTCCGGAGGTCCTCTGATGAAGCAGAAATTCCACATCAAGCGCGGCGATCTCGTCGCCGTCATCTCCGGCTCCCACAAGGGCAAGCAGGGCAAGGTTCTCGAGATTCGCGCTGCCAAGCAGCGCGCTGTCGTCGAGGGCGTCGCCATGATCAAGCGCCACGAGCGCAAGTCCCAGGCGAACCCCCAGGGTCGCATTGTGGAGCGCGAGGGCTCTGTCCACGTCTCCAATCTCAAGGTGGTGACCGCCGCCGAGAAGCCCGCCGCAAAAAAGGCTGGCAAGGCGCAGTCCTGAGTTGTCACTCTGACCAACTTACCACGCTGCCGGGTCGGAAATCCGGCGCACACCCATGAAGAAAGTCCCGCAACTTAAGCAGCATTACACCGCGACCGTCGTCCCTGCCCTCAAGCAGAGCCGCGGCTACACGAATCCGCACCAGGTGCCGCGCATCCTGAAGGTCGTCCTCAACACCGGCATCGATGCCGGCGCCGACAAGACCGTCATCGCCGACACCCAGCGAGACCTGACCGCCATCGCCGGCCAGAAGGCCGTCCTGACGAAGGCCCGCAAGGCGATCGCCAACTTCAAGCTCCGCGAGGGCCAGACCGTCGGCTCCACCGTGACACTGCGTGGCGACAACATGTGGCATTTCCTGTCGCGCCTGCTCGTCGTCGCGCTTCCGGCCATCCGCGACTTCCGCGGCGTGCCCACGAAGTTCGACGGCAACGGCAACTACAACCTCGGCGTCACCGACTACTCGATCTTCCCCGAGATCTCGTTGGAGAACACCAAGCGCATGATGGGCTTGGACATCTCCGTCGTCACCAGCGCTGAGACCGACGACGAAGGCCGCGAGCTGCTCAAGCTCCTCGGTTTTCCGTTCCGCCGCACCGAGGCCGCCGTCACCGCCAAGACTTCCACCGCCGCCTGATCCCGCCATGCCGAAAACTTCCGCCATCGAGAAGAACAACCGCCGCATCGCCCTCGTTGAGAAATACGCGGCGAAGCGTGCCGAGCTGAAGGCCATCCTCGCCAACCCGAAGACCACCGACGAGGAGTTCTTCGCGGCCCAGAAGGCGATGTCCAAGCTGCCCCGCAATTCTGCCGCCATCCGTGTGCGCAACCGTTGCGCGCTCAGCGGCCGTCCGCGCGGTTACATCCGCCGTTATCGCGTCTCCCGCATCACCTTCCGCGAGCTCGCCCTCAACGGCAAGATTCCGGGCGTCACCAAGAGCTCCTGGTAATTCCATCTCTGGATCGGCAGTAGGATATCGGCCGATCCCCATCCAAGAACACCATGACAGATCCAATCAGCGATTTTCTCACGCGCGTTCGCAACGCCATCAAGGCCGGTTTGGCCGAGTGCGTTGTGCCGCACAGCACCCTGAAGGCTGCGATCGCCCGCATCCTCAAGGAAGAGGGCTACGTCTCCGACGTCACCGAGGGCACCGATGAAGCCGGCCACAAGACCGTCGTTATCAAGCTCAAGTACGTGGACAACGCCCCCGCGATCACCAACCTCCGCCGCCTGAGCACCCCCGGCCGTCGTCTCTACTACGGCTATCGCGACAACCCGCGCGTGCTCAATGGCCTCGGCATTTCCATCGTCTCTACCTCCAAGGGTCTGATGAAGGACCAGGACGCCCGCCGCCAGAAGCTTGGTGGCGAGTTGATCTGCAGCATCTGGTAAAGGAGAGCACCACCATGAGTCGTATCGGAAAACTCCCCATTGCCATCCCTGCCAAGGTCAAGGTTTCGATCAAGGACGGCACCGTCCTCGTCGAGGGCCCGAAGGGCAAGGTTCAGCAGACCTTCAATCCGGTCGTCAAGATCGACCAGGCCGACGGCAAGATTGTCGTCACGCCCACCGCGGACACTCGCTTCGCCAACGCCATGCACGGCACCGCTCGTTCGGTGATCAACGGCATGGTCGCCGGCGTGGTCGGCGGCTACGTGAAGGAACTCGAGATCCAGGGCGTCGGTTTCAAGGCCGCCGTCGTGGGCAAGATCGTCGATCTGGCGCTCGGTTATTCGCACCCGATCAAGTACGACATCCCCGAGGGGATCAAAGTCACCGTGACCGACCAGACCAAGGTCAAGATCGAGGGCTGCGACAAGCAGCTCGTCGGCAAGGTCGCCACGGAAATCCGCGCCTTCTATCCGCCGGAGCCCTACAAGGGCAAGGGCGTGCGCCTCGTCGGCGAGCGTGTCCGCCGCAAGGAAGGCAAGACGGTCGCCTGATCGCGCCACCAACCAAAAGGAACACAGCGATGAACACCATTCGCAAAGCCCAGCTGCTCCAGAAGCGCAAGTGGCGCATCCGCAAGAAGGTCGTCGGCACCGCCGAGCGCCCGCGTCTCTGCGTGCACTTCAGCGGCAAGCACATCTACGCCCAAGCCATCGACGACGTGAAGGGGGCCACCCTGGTCGCCGTCTCGACCCTAACGCCCGACCTGCGCGCCCAGAAGCTCGCAGCCAACGGCAGCAGTGCGAAAACCCTCGCCGGCTCTTTTGCCGCGAAGGCCGCTGCCGCCGGGATCAGCTCGGTCGTCTTCGACCGCAACGGCCGCCGTTACCACGGTAAGGTCAAAACATTCGCCGAAGCCGTCCGCGAGGCCGGTCTGAAGTTCTAATCCGAGACCATGCAAAACTCTCGTTCCTCTTCCTCCGACCGCGGCCGCGGCGCTCCCGAGGCTCCCGAATCCGGCCTGATCGAGAAGGTTGTCTACATCAACCGCTGCGCCAAGGTGGTGAAGGGCGGCCGTCGCTTCAGCTTCTCCGCTCTCGCCGTCGTCGGCGATGGCAAGGGCTCGGTTGGCATCGGCTACGGCAAGGCCAACGAAGTGCCCGATGCGATCCGCAAGGGCACTGAAAACGCTCGCAAGAACATGGTCACCGTGAAGCTCAAGGGCGATACCATCCCCCACGAGGTCCTCGGTGAGTTCGACGGCGGCAAAGTCCTCCTGCGTCCTGCCAGCCCCGGTACCGGCATCATCGCCGGCGGCGGTGTGCGCGCGATCCTCGAGGCGGCCGGCGTCCACAATGTTCTCTCCAAGTCGATGGGTTCGAAGAACCATATCGCGGTCGTCAACGCCACGCTCCTCGGCCTGCGCAAGCTGCGCCTCGCGGAGCAGTTCCAGCAAGTTCGCCAGGCCTCCTAATCGAGCCGGCGCCAACATCCAGCGATCATGAAGCTTCACGAACTCAAGAACGTCCCCGGTGCCGTCCACCGCCGCAAGCGCGTCGGTTGCGGCGAGGGTGGGGGACACGGCAAAACCTCCGGCAAGGGTGGCAAAGGCCAGACCGCTCGCTCGGGCGGCAGCATCCGCCCCGGCTTCGAAGGCGGCCAGATGCCCCTCTACCGCAAGCTCCCGCACCGCGGTTTCAACAACAAGAACTTCAAGGCCGTCTTCTCGGTCGTCAACGTGAGCGATCTCGCTCGCTTCGACGACTCGGTGACGGAGGTCGATGCGCAGCTCCTGGCTCAGGTCGGGATCACGCGTGACGCCAGCCTGCCCCTGAAGGTCTTGGGCACGGGCGAACTCGCTCGCGCCTTGAAGGTCACCGCCGCGAAATTCTCCGGCACCGCCAAGGAGAAGATCGAAAAGGCGGGCGGCCAGGCCGTTGTGGCCTGATGCTCTCTCCGGCGCGCCCTCGGGCGCCGCGCCCGGTTCCCCGTCCGAACAAACCATCCCGTGTTTTCCGCCTTTGCGAACTGCCTGAAGATTCCCGAGCTCCGGCAACGGATTTTCTTCACGATGGCCCTCATCTTTGTGGCGCGCGTCGGCGCCCACATCCCGCTGCCCGGCATCGATCCGATGCCGCTGCAGAAATTCTTCGCCGATCAGGCGGCGTCGGGTGCGGGTGCGGTCATCGGTCTGTACAACATGTTCACCGGCGGCGCGCTGTTGAAGGGTGCGATCTGCGCCATGGGCATCATGCCCAACGTCAGCGCCTCGATCATCATGCAGCTGCTGGTCGCCGTCGTGCCTCAGCTTGCGCGGTTGCAACAGGAAGGTGATGTCGGCCGCCAGAAGATCCAGCAGTACACCCGTTACATGACGGTGCTGATCTGCATCATCCAAGGCGGACTCCTTCTCGGCGCGCTGGAGAATCCCGGCCGCCTCTTCCCGGGCTATAACGAGGCCCACTACGGCCCGATCGTGATCGCGAACCGAGGCTGGTTCCTGATCACCTCGACCATCTTTCTCACGGCCGGAACGCTCTTGATGATGTGGCTCGGTGAGCAGATCACCCAGCGCGGCATCGGCAACGGTATCTCGATCCTGATCACGATCGGCATCTTGGCCGATATCCCCGGCGCGGCGGTCCAGACATGGCAGCTCTTCTTCGCCCCGATCGGCACCGGCAAGGAGTATGGCATCTTCCATGCGGTCCTGATGCTGGCCTTGTTCTTCGGCGTCACCGCGTTCATCGTCGCACTCACCCAGGCGCAGCGGAAAATTCCGGTGCAGTATGCGAAGCGCGTCGTGGGACAGCGCGTGTACGGCGGGCAGAGTTCCTTCCTGCCGCTCAAGATCAATTATTCGGGCGTCATGCCGGTGATTTTTGCGAGCGCGCTCATGACGTTCCCGCCGATGCTCATGCAGTTTGCCGGCGCTCGTTTCAATCTTCCGTTCCTGCTCGATTTCGCGGCGACGCTGAACCGTGGCAACTGGCTGTACTACACAGCCGATGCGCTCCTGATCCTCTTCTTCAGCTATTTCTGGGTCTCGGTCATGTTCAAGCCGATCCAGATCGCCGACGATCTCAAGAAATACGGTGGCTACATTCCGGGTGTCCGACCGGGCGAGCCGACCGCGAAGTTCCTCGACTTCGTGATGACCCGCCTGACCCTTTTCGGCGCCATCGCCCTGACCGTCATCGCGATCCTGCCCGACTCGCTTTACCAGACTTCGTGGATCACGCTCCCGCAGCGCATCGCGTATTTCTTCGGCGGCACCGGCATGCTCATCACCGTGGGCGTGATGCTCGATACGATGCGCCAGTTGGAGACCTACCTCCTCCAGCGCCATTACGACGGTTTCCTCAAGAAGGGCCGGATTCGTGCCCGCAGCACGACGATGTCCGGCATCACCGATGGTGCCGAGGCGAAGAACATCATGCCTTTGCTGGTCGCTTGCACTTCGTTGCTCGCGATCGGACTCATCGCTTGGGCGATTCGTTACTTTAGCCAATCATAAGTCTTTACTTCGCGGGGGATGGTTGCCATTTCCGAGCTCTTTTCCCTGCTTGGTTCGTCCAAGTCCAAACTCCTGATTCTCCAAACGGGGGCCGAATGCTCAGGTTCGGTCCCTGAATTATTCCGTTCTTTGATTTCTGAGCACGTTTCAACCGAAGCTTTGCTTTCCGCCGAATCGCAGCGCCAGACGCCCTTGGGGGCCGCGCTCAGACGTGCAGCCAAGGCCGGCGTCCAACCCGCTGACGAGACCGTCTTAGCCGTCGTCCGTCGTTGGTACTTCGCCCGTCGAGCCGAGAGCGGATTCCGTCTTCTCGGATTCCCTCGTACCGCCCTTCAATCGCTTGTTTTCGACGAGTGGCTCGAGGCCCGCGGCGAATCGCTCGACGCCTGTCTGACCTTTGCCGGTAGAACCAGCCAATCGCCAGCCGCTGACTACTACCGAGTGCGTGGTCTGCTCATCGAAGCCAACGAACAAGCCGTCCGATCCCTTTCCCTCGTATGATTCCGATCAAGAACAAGGAGGGGATCGCCGGAATGCGCGACGCCTGCCGGGTAGCAGCCGATGTGCTCGCCAAAATGCGGGCACTGGCAGCGCCGGGGATCAGCACCTACGATCTCGACCAGGAAGCGAAAAAGCTCATCGAAGGCTACGGAGCCCGCAGCGCGTGCTACAACTACCGCACCGCGCGCGGACAGCGCGCCTATCCCGCCTACACCTGCATCTCCGTCAACGAAGAGGTCGTGCACGGGATTGGTTCCATCAAGCGCATCCTTCGACCCGGCGACATCGTCTCGCTCGACGTTGTCGTCGAGTACCAAGGATGGATCGGCGACAACGCCACCACTGTCCGAATCGGCGCTGTCGCACCCGAAGTCGACCGACTCTTGAAGATCACCGAAGCCGCGCTCTATCACGGCATCGAGTGCGCCAAGGTCGGCAACCGCATCGGCGACATCTCCAACGCCATCCAGACCTTCGTCGAAGGACACGGTTTCAGCGTCGTACGCGACATGGTCGGCCACGGGGTCGGTCGGTCGATGCACGAGGAACCGCAGATTCCGAACTTCGGCCGAAAGGGTACCGGCGAAAAGATCCGCCCGGGAATGACTTTGGCGATCGAGCCGATGGTCAACACGGGGGTCCACCGCATCGAGACGCTCGCTGACGGCTGGACCATCGTCACCGCCGACGGCAAACCCTCCGCCCACTTCGAACACACCGTGCTCACCACCGAGACCGGCCCCGAGATCCTCACGATCCCGACCGCCTGACTCGCCCACCACTTTCCCAACCACACTTCTAACTCAACACCATGCCTCGTCTCCTTGGGGTGGAAATCCCCGCCAAGAAAAAAGTCCCGTACGCCCTGCGTTACATCTACGGTGTCGGCCC